>CBDTZI010000148.1:0-7752 GCA_965364865.1 uncultured bacterium
GGTGATGGCGTGATCGACGACTGCGACAACTGTCCATTTGTAGTCAACGCTCAAAATGGCGGGACCTGTTACGCTGGAAATATCGGCATCAATTGTCGCGTAGATATGGATTGCGACATTAACCCGAATGATGGTAAATGTGATACCAATCAACTGGATACGGATGGCGACGGTGTGGGTGATGTTTGCGATAACTGCATCACTTTCTGCAACCCACGTATCTGTCACGGCGGCGACAACGACGGTTTAATTTGTTCTCCAAGCTTGCTCACGGATGTTTGTCCAAATGGTGGAACCTGCCAGCAATTTGATGGCAACGCCAATGGCGTGGGTGACGCGTGCGAAATACACATGGCCGGTGAAATTCGTTTTCCTCCTATTTATACAGTTGTGGATGGGTGCGATCCCAACGCCCCAATCCCATGTGCGTGTGTGGATTATGAAGCGGCTGGGGTCAGCTACATTGGTACAGGTGATGAATTAATCCAGGACGTTTGTAACGGGGGCGACGATAACGGCCTGCCCTGTTATGACAATATCGATTGTGACGGGGGAACATGTTTTAACGATGCAAGCTCTTCTGTTCAACCGCCGCATCTGGCGTTTTCGTATAACAATGTATACACCGGTTCAGGCATGTTGTTCGCTCGAGAAAAAGCGCCGGACAGTCAGCTCGTCGAAGTCGCCGTAGAGTGGCGCGACCTGGGAGGGAGTTCGTTGGAGGACGTTGGACTCATTCCTCTTCCTGTCGTGCATTATTTTCTGAATGATGATATTCCTGCTGAAGTAAACCGTCTCGATCAAAATGCGCCTCTTCCCTACAGCTTGGCTGTGGTGAATTACTTTAGAAACGTGTTCTATCAGTTTACCTACGCGCCTAACAATCCGACCAACGAAGCATCCATTATTCAATACAACAGCGATGTTCGTGAATTTCCGCGAGGCAATCTGACCTCGACGCCCGCGTTTTACTTCGACCCCGCTGATAATGCGGTGATTAGTGCCAACCAGGGCGATGTCCCCAACGATGTATACATCATTGTAATGTGGGCGAATTTCCTCGGTGGAACGATGGAAGGCATGGAAGTCGTAAACATTAAGAATGTAAATCCTACCGTGATCGCCGCTACCGTGGGTCAACAGCTAGACATTCCATCGGATGCGGATTGTAAAGCCGATGCCATGATTAATGAGACCATCGGTTCGCCGCCGGTCGCCGCTGCGTGGCAACGATCGGAAGCGCCGCTTGATCTTTGGCCTATTCGCCCCAACGATGACGAGCTGAATATGCAGATCATCTGGAGTCGAACTACTCCGTTGGATCACTGCTGGCCTGTGTCGTGGCGACAATATACGGCGGATTGGCCAACCTCTCCTCAGACGTTCGTCGTTGAAAGAGTGATCGAAAACGCACCGGACCCTGATCTGGTAGACTTGCCCTTGGGTGAAGACCACGTCAACGAATATTGCGCTGCCGTTGTAACTTATGATGCTCCGGCCGCCGCTTTTCAGCCGCCTCCGTTTCCGGTGGTGGATAACAATCTTAAGAATTTCACCATGCGTAATCCCGGTTGGGCGGTGGTTCGTTTTGATAAAAAAATCCAGGGCGTGGATTGCAGCAATTTACCGGGAACGCCTGAAGTCCCCACGCGTGCATTCGTTTCGTTTGAAGTCATTCGCGCATATGATCGAAGCGATGATTTTGTATTTATCGACGGAATCTGCAAGGGCGGATCGAACGATGCCAACGCCTGCATCGCGCCAGCAGATTGTCCCAATGGAACATGTTCGCAGGAGTGGAATATCGGTGTCGAGCTGAGCGATTTACAACACAATTATACGACACCGAATTGGCCATATGGTTACTTACACTCCGGCCAACCCTTTGCCCCATGTATTTACAACGAATCCTTGTCGGTAGATTGTCAACTAGGCGATGAGACGGGTCAAATTTTCCCAGTGAACTCCGGGGATTACCATGGCTCACTGGAAGCGTGGTGGTTTGTGGAGGGTATTACAGCTCCGGGCATTTTTTGGCCTCACAAGGTAGGCGATTATTATCCGGTTTGGCCAACAACCGATGATCCTAACACGGACAAAGATGATCCGTTCGAAATTGTGATCGCTTCGCGTTTTGGAGCGGGCGACTATCCTGAAGAGGCTACGTTTTATCATGTTGGCAAGTTTACAGATACAATAACCGAACAGGAAAATGATCCGGGCTGGAATCCCAACGACGAGCATGCCATTTTATTGTCGTCCGGTGGTGGAAAACGTGCCTATGCTGCGCGTGACGACAACCCCTGGGATACACCATCCGGACACCCTTATGTCATTGTCCAATATCGTGATGAACCGTCACCGTTGACGATCGCAGGTTCGCAACCAACTCCTTATCTTATGGGTGTTCATTTGGTCGTTGGCGAACAGGATCCAATCACCTTTGATTATACTCGGTTTGCCTTTGAACCGGGTGAGCAATGTGGCTGTGAGCCGCGAGCAGATTTGTCTTCCGCTTGTAGCGATATCGATCCCAACTGTGAATGTGACATTATAGATGCGTCCTGTGCGTGTAATGCGGGTCGATGCGAAGGGGGGGCTTCCGTGGGTCGTGTTTGTGTAACGGTGGATGATTGCGATTGTGAGAATGATCCCGTTATATCCGAGCTGGTGTGTGAACGCGTGGTTGGCGGAAATGTTACGCTTTTCCCGGAAGAAAACTGTGCGGTGGATAGCGATTGCTGCGGTCCTGAGGAGTTCAACTGCCGATGTGTTGCGATCTTTCGATCTCCGGGTGTTTGCCTGGGCAGTTCAACTTCAGGTGAATCCTGCTTCGATGTAAACGATTGTATAGATCAAAACGCATGTGATCTGATAACCAATGTATGTGTAGGCGGACGTCAGAGCGTCTGTGCAAACAGTTTGTTTGACGGTGCGCCGTGTTCATCGGTATCCGAATGCTGTTTTGGTGATGAAGTGTGTCTGGAAATGGCAAGCTGTTCCAACGCCGCCAATGAATGTACGGGCATGATCTGCTTCGGCGGTGATGATGACGGCCTGGGATGCCTCGACGACACCGATTGTGAAAACGGTATCTGTGCTGACGACTGCACGGTGGACTTATGTGTCGGATCCGTGAATAACAACCAGGCGTGTACCAGCAACGATGATTGTGCATGCGAAGCCTCCAATAGTGTGCCTGTGGTCGCAGGTTTGCCACTTGAACCTCTGTTCCCGGTCAATTTGGGAGCCGCACCTTGTACTACCGGTTCGCCACCACAACCCCAAACTCAAGTGACAACAGTTTGCATTGGTGGCAATAACGATGGACAGGTTTGCAGCATTCCCAGTGACTGTACCGGTGGTGGGATTTGCACTCGCGACGGCGTTTTTGTCGACCGAACCGGTGTGATCTGGGCGGCGGAAGGATTCGCCGATGATGGCATTGAGTCACAATGGTGTGTGGGTGGATTCACAGACACTTTACCCTGTACCAGTGACGACGATTGTCGTGAAAACGAACTGGATCAAGTCAGTGTATGTCGAGGAGCCGGTGCGGCTATTCGACTATTCGAGAATTGGCCCTTCGATAATGATCTGGGTTGTCAGCCTTGGCGTGCGTACGCATGTATTGGTGGTGGCAATGATGGTCAGCCTTGCAGGGATCCGTTAGATTGCCCCAACGGGGTGTGTGACTCCAACGAGCCCTATCCGATCGTGTTTAGACCGGGCTGGCCGTCCACGGATTGTTTATGGCCCGACGAACCTACCTGCCCGCGTCCGGTGAGACTGGGCGAAGTCATCGTCGATCAGACGAATCAATGCGGTGCGTTTAGAGTATTGCACGATAGCGCTGGCATAAAACTCATCGACACCACGCACGAAGTGAATCTCAGTTATCCGGAAGGATTACCACCTGAAGTTGATTTTAGAAATCTTCCACCTCATCTGTTCGGCGGAGAAATTGGCGGTGCGCTTCCCTTCCCGGATCGTATTCGCTTTGAAAACAATGCATTGATTTTCCGCGGCATCATGAGCGAGCGGGATCTGCTCGTCATAAAAGAGCTAACCTCAGATTCCTTATATCATGACAATCTGGACCTGCTTTATGATTTATCACGAGAACAATTGACGACGCCGCTCACGAATCCGGAAGAAAAATTTGTCTCCGCGGCTCACGCTTCGATTCAACCAGGTTGGGTCGTTTTAGCTTTTCAAAATGATGACGAATGTGCGCCGGTGGGAAGCCCGACCGTACAGGTCTGGCGAGTGGATTGCGACCCACATCCGGGCCGCGTCCGTGCGTTAACGCCGACGTGTCCATTCAACGAGAAGCAAGTATTACAACACACGATTGATGGCGGCGGCGAACCGGAAGGATTGACCTATCATTGGCAGTGGTCTGAAAGTCGTGACGGTCCCTGGCACGAATACGCACCGCCATCCGGACCGCCGGGCTGTACTTCAGGTGTCGATTGCTACGCGAATGGCGTGGGCCTGCGTGAAGTGATCATCGCCGGCAGTTCTCCGTTCACTCTGGGAGATAGCTGGTGGCGGGTACGCTATCGCGGCTATAATGGTTGTCCTTGCACAGAGGGTGTGGATTGCAATTTCGAGTGCCCAAAGAATCAGGAATGCAATCCGGACGATCAATTACTTTGGCCGAGTCACTTGGTGTCATCCCCCACAAAGATCAGTCAGTGGAGCGATCCCATGTTGGCAGAGGGGTGGATCAAGCGTGTGTTGCGTGGCTTGAATCCGTTTGATCAGCGCATCAAGGATTTCCACAATGTCGCAGCCGCAACCTATGTCAGTCTGATTGAACAGTCGGGTATTCGTTTTGAAGCACCCGTCGCGCTAAATTGCACTCCGGAAAACATCAACGGTCTTGGTCTGATTGCCGCATACGAAACCGTGTTGGGTCGAGCCAGGCTGTTCAGCATCGATCAGGGCATCAGTTATGACCCCGCCAACATGGCGCTCATGTTGATTACTAATCAGATCGCCGAGCTGTATATGTTGTTGGGTAATGAAGCGTTTGCGGATTCTTCCGATCCAACGATCGGTTTCTTCGGCGACACACCGCCCGCAGATCCGACCGCAGCGTTTTCTTTTGAAGGACAGGTGCCCGATCTCCTCGAAGAGGAGTTGGCGATGTTGCGTGGCCGAAGCGAACAGGCGAACACCATTTTGGATGCGGACGGATTTATCTTGGCGACGCCATATAACCGTCTTTTGTGGAACTTCCTGCCGGGAACGACGCCGGGTCGAATCGCCTATGCGAACAACTATCAATTTGTAGATCAACTCAGTGCGTTGCAAGCCTATCCGCAAGGTCACGGTGATTCTTGGGGTCATTATTTGACCGTCATGAAGAAGTACTACCGACTCATGCGCCATCCCGTGTTTGGATGGGTTAACTCGACCGAGTTCGTACTGATTGCCGGTCAGCAGCCACTGGAGGTGACGTATCAATATGAACGTAAGCTTGCCGAAGCAGCGGCTGCCAAGGCGAAAACCGGTGCCGCGATTACTTCCCTGACATTTCGTGAACAATACAACGCGGATCCATCCCAGCAGAATGGGTATCCCGATCCGTCGGAGGAATTCCCCGATCGTCGTTGGGGTGTTGCCGACTGGGCTCGTCGTGCGGGACAGGGTGCGTACTTTGACTGGCTAATGGTCAACGCGCTCATTGATGACGATGACGATGATCCGGACCATCAAAATACCATACGCAAAGTCGATCGATCGACCGTAACGGAAATCGGTGAGATCGCCGCTTCCTTTGCTGAAATTCAAACCACGTTGAACAACGCCGACGCGGGCCTCAATCCGCTGGGGTTGGCTACCACGATCGTACCGTTCGGTCTCGATCCCGATTCCATCCAGGCGGGCAATACCCATTTCGATCAAATTTACGATCGTGCGAAAAAAGCAGCCACCAATGCGGTGCGTACCTTTAATTACGCCAATGATAATACACGAAGACTCCGAGCGGTTCAGGACAGTTCGGTTAATTTCGCCACACTCACAGCTGAACAGGAAACCGATTATAGAAACCGCTTGATCGAAATTTTCGGAACACCGTATCCCGAAGACATTGGCCCAGGTACGACTTATACGACAGAGGAGTGTCCCAACGGACAATGTCCGGATATTTTCCATTACGATTATGTAGACGGAGCCCAGCTGTTCGGATTAAATGCGACGCCCAACACTACGACTTTTACAGCGGTTTTCCGAGCGGAACGTGTAAATCAACAAACCGGTGCGCTAACCGACCAACAGATCAATACGGGATTCCCGGGCGAGCGCGTAGTCCACTTTAATGTGGCGATGAATTCGTTCGGTCTGGTCAAACCCTCCAACTTCACCGCCAGACCCGAACCGGGTGCTGTTCAACTTGCTCGATCTGAAATGTTGCAGGCACTGGGAAAATACTCAAAATCGCTGGTGGACTATCAAAACCATCTTGCACTCATTCAGTGCGAAATCGATACCCTGAATAACCTATATCGATTACAGGATACGGTATTAAAAATTGAGAACGAAACACTCATCGAAGAAATCTCTCTTCGTGCTGCAATGTTAGTCGCTAAGATTTCGGAAAAAGCTTTTGGAGAATTGAAAAACACGACTGAAAAACTTTCTGCCGCAACTGTAACGGCGATCCCCGGTGTCATCGGTGCGGGATTAACCGTAATCACCGATGTTGGCGCACTAGCCAAAGGTACGGTCAGTGTAGCCGCGGTAGGGGTCAGTAAAGGATTCAAGATAGCAGAAATGGCCGCGGAAATTACAGGAGCAACATTGGGAGACGTATTGTCTACCATGCAAACCGCGAATTCGGTCCGGATCACTGGTGCAGAACATGTTTTCGCGGCACAAAACCAGATTTCCGCTGTTGAGAAGTTGATGCGCGAAGAGCCCTCTCATCGACTCGAACTTTATACCATAGCCGAAGCGTTGAATCAGGCTGTCGGTAAGTATCAAGGCGCACTGGGCAGGGGCCTGCGTTTGCTGGACCAGCGTACTGCGTTTAGACAAAAGACCGCCGTTCAAGTCAGCCAATACCGTTATCAAGATGCCGCGTTTAGAGTATTCAGAAACGAATCACTCCAAAAATACCGTGCTCAGTTCGACATGGCCGCCCGATATGCGTATTTAGCAGCCAGAGCGTATGACTACGAAACCAATCTTCTGGGGTCAGACCCGCAAGGCGGGCGACAGTTCTTGACGGACATTATCAAAGAACGATTGCTGGGTTCGTATATTTGCGGAGCCAATGGTTGTACGCCGCAAACCGGTAACGGGCTGGCTGATAGTCTGGCAAGATTGGATCAGAATTTTGATGTACTGCGATCGGAGCTTGGGTTTAACAGTCCTACAGAATTTGATCGAACGTTCAGTTTACGTTGGGAACTCTTTCGTATCCCCAACACGCCCGATTTCGATGATGAGTGGCGTGCGAAACTCGAAGGGTTCCGAATTTCAAACCTAAACGTAATGCAGAATTACAATTTATACGCCCAGCCGTTACAGGGTGGACCCGCGGTCAATCCGGCCTTGGCGATTCCGTTTGCAACGACGGTACAATCCGGGCAGAACTTCTTTGGGATTCCTTCCACCGGCGATGAAACACTGCCGTCGGATCGCTTTGCCATTAAGCTTCACTCTTACGGTGTTCGTTTTGAAGAATATCCGGGCGCTCCTTTGAACAATCAGGTGAACGTGTATCTGATTCCCGTT
>CBDTZI010000149.1:0-7745 GCA_965364865.1 uncultured bacterium
GCCCCGCGTGAGTTCATACAAATCCCGCTGTTTGGGTAAAATTAATCCCGCCAATCTCAACTGATGAATGTGATGATAGAGCGGCCCCGCTTCCAATTGGGTCAGTTTTTTCAACGAACGATAAATAGCTGGACCGTCAAGCAACTTAATGAGTATTCGCAAACGCACTTTATGGGCAACCGCAGCCAGCACTTCCGGCAAATGGCTGGGGATATTGACCGCACGCCCCACCGCTGATGCCGTTTTCTTTTTCGCATGTGGACTGCGGTTCTGAGCTGTAAAACAAAACGTACTTGAAACTTTATCTCTGACGGCCCCGTGATTTTCCTGCACGCAGATCGAGCCTGAACATCCCGAAGACGTATTTAATTTTGTCGATTTACGGGCCGTTTTTTTATTCTTAACGATTTTACCCGAGCGGGCTGTCTTGCGTTTCGCCAGTTTGAGGCCCGCTTTTTTTCCGGGGTTACCCGACCGGGTGCGAACCTTTTTTTTGCCCGCGGACAACCGGGCCGACTTCACCTTTTTTTTCTGGATCGTTTTTGCCATCAAACCGCTCTCGCCACAACGCATCCAAGGCGTCATGGTATAATGTTATTACGTTATTCTGTTATTGCATTATTACATAATACTATATTTAGTAACCCAACATTATCCGCCATCCTCCGACTACTTCTTTTCCGCAATCTCTGCGTCACCCAGGTTTTTGATCTTCTGCCAATCTTCGTAAGCCTGCAACACCTGTTTCACGACGAGTGAATTTACCACAATTAAAGAGTATTCCTTCGTAAAGACAAACAGGTGTGCAGCGATGATCACGCCCGCCGCCAACAGATGTGCATAGCCGGTAATCCCCGTTCGCCAACTCGTCGCACCGGTGATCACGGAAAACAAAAAACATCCCAACACGATCGCCATCAACCACATGTAGCTGTACTTGATCTGCTTCTGTTGAAAAATCGGAGTTTTATCCGCGGCGGAAAGGTGGATCGCCTGCGTAACCATCTTTCCGGTCACATTAAAATAGGTGAAGATGAGCACCTGCACAAAACTGCTGAGCAAAAGCGAAAGAACCGCCAGAATGACGTGTCGATCCGGTGCGGGCGCCCAGTCCAGAAGACCAATAACAGCCGCCCCCATCAAGAGAAGGATGTTCGACACGGACAGGTAGATAAAAATACGAGCCATAGATGATATCGATTACTTGACGTATACGAATAGACCGGACGCCTGAACGATCATGGTAACGACGCCTAATCCTCCACATCTTCTGAATTATCCGCGGTTAAATTTTTCACTTCTCCCGTGAGCGCCTGAATCCGACGAGTGGAAAATCGTATATTGGCCGGGTCCGAGCTTGGATTTTGAGAGACGGCCTGATAAAGCTCGAGTGCGCGGTCACGATCGTGCAATCGGAAATCGTATACCACCGCCGCCTGAAAACGTGCGGGGTGTTGGGTATCCTTGTTCCACGCCCAGGTTCGCTCATACCATCGAACCGCAATTTCCTCCTGGCCGGTGAGATATTCTTTATGAATTTCACCACACAAGAACGCCGCGTCATCAATTTTATCGCTCGAGGGATAGGTCGTGATTAAATTGCGAAACACTTCAGCTGCTTCAATCATACGATCCTTTCGATAGACCGCAGGAATGCCATGCCCGCCCTGCTTCATTAACTCCACGCCTCTATCGAACATAGTGTTGGCTAATTCAATCGAGTCCGAGGCCGTTAACGTCTGGGTGGGTACTTCCGCATCCATTAAATAATGGAACCGTTTCACACCGCGTAATCCATCCAGCTCGTAAGCGGCCCAACCCTGTTTTTGTGCGTACCCATGTTGTTCGTAATAAGTTTGAAGTCTTAGCAGATCCTCTTTATAGTTTTTACGATGTCGCGCAACCGCCTCCACCAGATCGACTTCGCTGATATCAACCAATGTAATATCGACGTTGTGATTGGGAGTGCCAAAAATGGATTTCTTTTGACCGGGATTTTTTATTTCGTTCGAACTGAACCGTTTCGTCCAGGAACCGTCAACATTGCAACCGGTTGTGAACATGGCTCCACACGCAACGATCACGACCCAACTTGATAAACGTTTAATAGACATGGCTTCTCCTTTTGAATTCACACGTTGGAGGAATCTCGTACTCGCCTCTTCCACTATGCCTGCTATTATCGTGTTATGGTAGACTCAGGTCAAGATAGGTTATCCGTAAAACCTACCACTGCGCTTCTTCAAAAGCACCAAACCTAGGCGTAGGCTTGGAGGGTCTGGATTTGAGAATCGCGCAGGCCAATAGTAAATCCGCGCGGGTTGTGATTTTTATATTTGTCGCGTCAGATATCACAACGGTAACCGGATGGCCTGAAAGTTCGACGACCTGAACATCGTCTGTGATATCTTTAGTGGCCGCGTCCAGTTTTGCATAGGCCTCCACTATGATTTGCTTCTTAAACACTTGAGGCGTCTGGGCTTCGAACAGGCCGTCTCGCGAAACGGTTTCATCGATTACCATCGACTCACTGACCCGTTTGATCGTTCCAGTAATCGGACTCGCCAAGGTTGCCGCCCCACTTTTCACAGCCTCGTCAAACACCTGATTGATCATCTCCTGGGTCAGACAAGGCCTGGCTGCGTCGTGAATTGCTACATAATCAGCCTGGTCGGACACATGCTTCAACGCCAGCGCCACCGTATCCCGGCGTTCAGCTCCTCCCTCGACCATCTTGATGCCCATCAACCCTATGTTCGCACCGTATTGAGACTTCATCTGCCCAATATCCTCTGGCGCAACGACCAGAATGGTTTCGCAAACATCAGAACGGTTAATGAAATGTTCGAGTGACCGAAGGAAAATGGGCCTGCCATCAAGTTTGGCAAAAGTTTTTTTTTCCGCTCCCCCGAAACGTTCCGATTTTCCAGCCGCGGGTACAATCACACTAAAGCTAGCCATGTTTCATATCCCTTACGCCACCGCTCATCACCGTCTATTTCGACGAAGTACCCGGACGATCATATCTGCCAAAAATCATTCTACCCGCAGAAGTTTGCAGCACCGAAGTCACGGTCAAATCCACGACGCGGCCAAGCTGCTCGCGAGCACCTTCCGCAACGACCATCGTTCCATCTTCAAGATATCCAACACCCTGGCCGGACTCTTCGCCGGGCTTAATAATTTTGACCGCCATGATTTCACCCGGAAGCACGACTGGTTTTAATGCGTTGGCTAAATCGTTGATGTTAATGACAACGACGCCGCGCAGTTGAGCGATTTTATTGAGATTGTAATCGTTGGTCACCACCTTACCGTTAAGTTGCAAGGCCAGATCCACCAGCATTTCGTCCACACCAGCGTTGGCTGCGCTTTTCTCCGGCACCGCCTCGAGGATACGAATATCAATCTTTTCATTGCCCTGAAGTTTATTCAGCATATCCAGACCGCGCCGACCGCGTACGCGTTTGAGTTTGTCACTGCTATCGGCGATGGTTTGAAGTTCCAACAACACAAAACGCGGCACAATCATTTCAGACTCAATGATTCGTGTACTCGCCACGTCCGCAATTCGACCATCGATAATCACCGAAGTGTCCAACACCAGTGGTTGGGCACCTTTGGATTCTTTAGAAAATTCTACATAGGGGATCACGAACCGTATGTCGTCTTTGGTCTGTAAAATAAAGCTTACAGCCAGGTAACAACAGATCACGCCCAACGCCAATTTGATCGCACTCACGACAATCATGGCTGAATCACTGAGATTACCACCCGGGATGTTGGCTTCGACCAGCAGATCGACAATCAGTGACAGACCAAATGCCACCACCATGCCGACCACCAACCCAAAGAACAGGCCGGATATCACGGATAAAGATTTTCGCGGTAAAAAGATATCCAGAGCGATGACGATCAAAGCCAGCCCCGCAAATCCGATCACGATTAAATCTTTGTGCTCCGCCAGCAGTCCGGAGACATAGCGTTCATCGGACGCAAGGCTCCAACCGACTGCGATCAACGCAAGTACAAACACCACGCGCAGCACAATCATGAAAACCACGGACGTGCGAAAAGCGATTTCGCTCTGAAACGTCGGCATCATCGTTCCTTTCGATAACATCAAAACCGGGCCAAGTCAGACACATTCACTTCCGACCATGAACAACCATCTGTGTTAAACTCGACAGCCCATCAGTATACTCTGACCGCTAGAGGATTCCAGCCTCAACCGATTGCATGGGATCATGGCCTCTATTCAGTGGACGACGAAGAACGACGGGCAAGACATCGTATCACCTAATTTCCTGAAAGTGTGTATATTGAACCCATGCCAGAAGATTCAAGCTCATCACCATCAAACCACACCGTGGCCGATTTGAACACCAAACGCTCTACGGTGATTTCCGGGCCCATCCGTAAAACGCTATTTCTGCTCGCGTTGCCGGTGCTGGCGGAGCAATTGCTGAATACTTTCGTGGCTATTTTCGACACCTTCATGGCAGGTCAAATCAGCCCGGCGGCCACTTCGGCGATTGGACTGGCGGCGTATGTGGACTGGCTGGTCTCCATGGTCGTGATGCTTGTGGGCACCGGAGCCACCGCTTTGGTCGCACGCATGGAGGGTAGCGGCGAACACGATCAGGCCAACCATTATGCCAATCAATCCATCATGCTGGCGATTGTTTTGGGGGTGGTGGTCTCGATTTCCATTTACATTTTCGCGCCTACGTTTGCGTGGTATTGCAACATGACAGACGACGCATACCGCATTACGGTGGAATATCTTCGCATCGCAGCCTTTGGACATCTCCTGCTTAGTCCAACTCTGGTGGGCAGTGCTGCGTTGCGTGGTATTGGCAACATGCGTACGCCGATGGTAATTTTCTCCATCATCAACATCGTCAACGTCATCGCATCGTTATCTTTTGTTTATGGTTTCGGTCCGATCCCCGAATTGGGTGTAACGGGCATCGTCGTCGGTACGGTCATCGCCCGTGTCGTTGGCGCATTCTTCATGCTCGCCATCCTGATCAGGGGTCGCGCAGGAATAATGTTGAGAAAAGATCAGATGCGAATCGTGCACGAAAAAGCCCTCCGCATTTTGCGTATCGGGATACCCGCTGCGGCGGATGGCGCGATCATGTGGTCGGGTCATTTTATTTTTCTAGCTATCATTTCGCGTTTGGCTCCGCATCCACTCGGAGAGGCTTACTTTGCCGCTCACATTATCGCCGTGCGGGTCGAGGCGTTTGCCTATTTGCCTGCGATGGCCTGGGCGGCGGCAACGGCAACCATGATCGGCCAGGCCTTGGGTGCGAATCAACCACGCAGAGCGGTACACTCGGGCCATGAGGGGGTGTTGCAGTGCGGATTGGTCATCACCATGTTGTCCGTACTATTTTATTTTAGTGCGGAGTTTATTTATAGCGTCATGAGCAAGGACCTGTTGGTGCAAACCGAAGGTGTACCCCCCTTTCGCATACTCGTATTGCTGCAACCGCTACTGGTTATTTCCATTGTTTATGTTGGTGGTTTGCGCGGCGCGGGTGACACACGGTACCCCATGTTGATCACATTCGTAGGCACGATATTGATTCGGCTGCCTCTGGGTTATTACTTCGGCATTGTTTGTAACGGCGGGTTGATCGGGGCATGGATGGGGATGTTTGGCGATATGATCTGGCGGGCCACCAGCTCATCCCTGCGATTCGCACGAGGCCGATGGTTAAAAACTAAAATATAATATTATCTACAAATAAAGTCGAGGAGGCGCATGGGCGCATCCTCGACTGTTCAATGTAAATATTAGGACGGCGGATCATTGTACGGTTTGGCCAGCGAGACTGCCTTGAGAAGTTTAGCGGATAGTAAATCTTCCTGATTCTCAATGGACAACGCACCGAAAATCGCCACGGCAGGTTCTTGTCGACCCGTCGCATAATTCAGATAACCCAACAGAAATCGAGTTTCGCGATCTTTAAGATGGTCCGCAACGAATCGTTTCAGTCGATCCATTTGCATATCATACTGATGCAAATCCTTGTAGAGGTTGCGTACATCCAGCGGTCGGTCGATCAGTAAATCCGTGGTCATCAAAGCACGCCTCAAAGCGATCGTCGCCAGGTCATACTCACCCATCGCAAAGCCGGATACCGCATAAAGCAATTTCGCGTATCCATCTCGTTCATCTGAAAGCATCGCCTGGGCAAAAAAGCTTTTCGCCTGCTCATAATCACCGTTGGCAAACGCGACTCCGCCGCGCTCGATCGGGTGAGCCTTCATAGGATCGTCGATCACCGCATAATCATCGTTTGCGTTGTTGATCACTGTCGTTGGCAGGGGTGGCCCCATCGCCGCCGAGGTTCCAGACGTACGATATGGCCTCGAATCGCTCGTGTTATTGATGATTGTAATTTCATTAACGTAGTCGTTATCGTCATCCACATAGAAATACTGGGGATCGTAAAACCGATATACAACCGGTCGGTGGTGATACAGCGAAGAATAGTAATAACCCTGATGAGAATAATAGGGATCATATCCGTAGTGATGGTTATCAAACGGGCTGTAATGGTGATAGTAATGACCTGACCCGTAATGCCTGTTGTAATCTTGTCCGTAATAATGGTCGTTGTCGTTACGATAAATTAAAGCCCCCTGCACCGAGGTGTGACCGTCCTGTCGCCCGATGTGCAAAAGCCCCGTAAAATGATCGAACTCACGACCCAGCGTCACGCCAAACGATGAACCACGATGACCCGACTGATACGAGTGAGTCGCGGGCGTATCATCATGCAACGTAACCACAGCCTGTTGCGTCGCTCCGGAATCCGTATGAAAAGTTCTACGATTTCGATTCACCGTATTATAAACCGGCGTTTCGCGACGATTACGATTCACCGTGTTGTAAACAGGAGTCTGACGGCGTTTGCGGTTCACGGTATTATAAATCGGCGTTCTTGAATTAGACCGAACGGACGTTGAGTTTGGTTTGTAGCTTTTTGCTTTTTTAATGTTCGGTCGAACGGTCGATTTCAGCGTTGGTGTTGTTCGGGTACGCGTATAGCTTTTTGCTGTTCGACTAGACATGGTCACTCGTGATGGCTGAGCGATGGGTGCACGCGGCGTGGAGGATCGTCTCGCCTTCGATTTCCCTACGTTTGAAGATCGACTTCGCATTGTGGGTGCAGACCTTATCGCACGAGTTCGTGATCGGCCTGCAGAGCGTGAAGTCGTTCTTGGGGTCGAACTCCTGGCTCGACTTTTAGAAATCGGGGAACGTACACTTCGTGATGCTCGACGTGTGGAGCTTCTTGACCTTGAAGCTCGCGTCGAACGTGAACCGCTTGCCTTGGACGCTGATCGCCGAGTCGAAGATCGGGTTTTTGGCCCGTCAGGCGATGCCTGGGCAACTGGAACGACGTAAACCGTGCCCAAAGCTATCATTGCGATTACGATTGACCGTCGAATAGACTGAAATCTGATCATGATCTGGCCCTTTCTATTAATCATGTCGGAAAAATCGTGATACATACCACAAGTTAATAGTTCACTTATGTTAAATAATACTACATTGTCCGATATTTGTCAATTAAAATATACCCATTAGTGAGTATATTGGTTGTTAGGAAGCATTATTTGCATGAAATGACGGTTTATCGACAAATAATTACGAAAAAATCAGGGTTGGAATCTCCGTGAGTGAGGATATTTCGTAGGTAGGCTTAGAATTTCCAATATCG
>CBDTZI010000150.1:0-7738 GCA_965364865.1 uncultured bacterium
ATCCTTGCGGACAAGGATTACTACCCGACTGGCAGCTACCACCCGAACAGGTTTCTGCACCGTTGCAGAACAAGCCATCATCGCACTCGGGATCGGATGTACAACCACCGCCGCCGCCACAATCAACTGCACAATTACTGGAATCTTCGGCACCTTCACATGTACCGTCACCACAGCAGTATTGGCTGTTGGGGTTGCCGTTGGTTTTGCTGATGCAGTCGTTGGAACAGTTATTACAGTCTTCACCAGCTTCACAGGTTCCATTGTTGTTACAGTTCGAGGGTTGTGGGTCCAGGAATGAAGAAACCGAATTCCAATAGGATGCAAACGCACCGTCCACAGTCCAGTTGGTATCCGGAGGTGCACAATCTGTGGCACAATCGAATCCGCAACAGCCCGAAAGCTGTCCGACCACTTCACCCGCAGCGTTTACCACTGGCGAACCGCTGCTACCGCCTTCGGTTGCGCCAACGATATCTACGCTATAAATTCGTTCGCCACGTGGCCAACCTGTGCAAGTTGGTGTATCCGTATCAACTTCATGACGTGAATACGCTTGCGGAGCACCAGACGGGTGACTCACTCGATGAAGGTCGGCCCCATTCGTATTGGCGATGGGGGTATTATTCCAACCTAAAAATACACTACCCGAAGGGGGTGTTTGACTGAGCGTTAACAGGGAAAAGTCACCGGTAGTACTGTTGGCTGCGATGGTGGCGCCCATGGTGCTCGGTGAGGGTGCGGGGTCGAAACTACCTGCACAAGCACTCGTACCACAGGAAACACTATACTGGAAATAGGCTTCCAGGTTCGCGGCATCACCCGCTTTATTGATACAATGATTGGCCGTCAGGAAATACGGAATTTGTGAACTTCCATCAGTATCGGCGAGAAGACCACCGCTACAGATATTCACAAATGCACCGGAAATCCACCTCATTTTAGCTACAGCACCTTCCGCATCGTTTACGGCTGCGTTGCTGGTGCAGGAGTTGTTTTCAACGCACGAGGCGTTGAAGCTGCAGAATGAGGCGACGCTGCCCTGGACACCTTCTTGAGCGATTCTTGGAAAGTCGGTAGCCACATGAGCGACCTCCGTAATACTCAGTGATGCACGATTGAGATCGGCACCACGAAGCATGATGGTTCCCTTGGACCCAAGTACCGAGTTCGACCAGAAATCGCCCGTACCGTTGGGTCCGGTTCCTGTATAAGGTCCATACGCCTCGCCTTTGTCATTAAAGAAGAACAATTCTGATCCTTGGGGGATCAATACATTCTCAAAATGAACGCGAACTGCAACAGCGCCCGGAGATTCGATAGTCATCACCCAGACACTTTTTCCGTCGTTCATTTTCTTCTGGATACCGTTTCTTGCGTCTGCGGCATCGCGACGAAGCGCCTTTTTACCATTGGTGTAGGTAATCACCGGGGTGATGGCTTTGACCACACCCACGCGCATCGGTGACTGCGTACGGTCCGCCTGTGAATCCGCAAGATCTTTACGATCCTGCTGTGAAATGGAAATACTGACGGATGCTCTTTCTGCACCAAGCGGTACTTGAGAGATGATCCACTCTTGCAGCTCTCGTTGCTGCGTTAAAAATTCCTGGGGCGTGATTCCCTGGGTTGCTCTTTCCGAAGCCACTCGCGTTACTGTAGAACTAACTCTATCCAGAGTTTCCGCTTGCAATACAGCGACACCAAATAATACGGGTGCGATCATAGTCAGTGCTCGCAAAGTCCTACCTCTACTCCATACCGTCATCGTCTATGCTCCTCTACGTTAGGGGTGTACGCCCAGACAAAGAGTCCAGGCGTTTCGTAAAAAAACGCTTTTCACATCACGAACGTACTTAATATACAGATACGACATTATCAGATTCGACCAAAATGAATTATACATCGACGCGTAAAGCCTAACAAACGAACTTAGCAATGCAAGGCTACGCATGTCAATGAAATTCCGATAATTATAAACATTATTAGACATGATTGTTAAAATGGGATAATCCAGCTGTAAACTGTAAAGTCAGTATGAAGATCATGATGTAAATGAAACAACACGTTAAAGTGTGAGAAGAAAAGCGAGACGAATATGGTTGTGCTTCGGAATTGATTGAAGGATATGAATTACAGCATTCGTGAAGTCAGCGGATCGATATGGTAGGGAGTACACCCTGGTTTAACGAATCATGTTCATGATTTGCCACTGCAGGTTGAATGTCAGATAATTCAATAGACAACTCCCTGAATTGGTGTTCACAGGCAAGAAAAGCCTCAACGATATCCGGATCGAATTGCTTTCCAGAAGCGTTGGTGATAATTGCCACAGCTTCGGCATGGGGCATCGCATCTTTATAAATACGTTTCGATGTGATGGCGTCATACACATCCGCCACGGTCACGATTCGGGCAGACAAGGGAATCGCCTCCCCCTTCACCCCCTGGGGATATCCTTTTCCGTTGTACCACTCGTGATGGTTGAGGGCGATTTCTTCTGCCATGTTCAAATAACTCACGTCGGGAATCCGGTCGATCACCGAACGCAATGTCTTCGCGCCAATCACGGTATGCACTTTCATCGCATCAAATTCTTCATCCGTCAGGCTGCCCTGCTTCAAAAGGATACGATCCGGAATCGCGACTTTTCCGATATCATGCAACGGTACTGCTTCTAACAAATTCTCCAGATAATCATCGCTGATGAGAGACTGGTATTTTTCAATCTTTTGCAATTGTTTCGCCAACAACAAACAATACCGACCGACATGGTCGAGATGGGTTCCCGCATCGGAATCTCGATGTTCGGCGAGCTGAGCCAGGGCCACGACGATTGAATGCCTGGCTTCATCACGTGCCTGTCGAGTCAGACGCTCATGAATCGCAGAAGCCGCAATATTGCATATCAATTGTATATACTCCATCTCCAACGAATCAAAAGACACACCTGCATGGCGATCAGACATACATAACACACCCACTGCATGTTCATGCACACACAACGGCACAGAAATGCTCGGACAATTTATCAATTCTGATTCATTTTCATGTTTTTCATGAAGAGAGGAGCACTCAGATGCATCACAGACCACGGCCTTGCGTGAACGATAAACTTGTGAAACCAACCCCTTGTCCATGGGCAATCGGATCAGAGTATGACTCTCGTGGGATCTACGAATAGACTTAGTCAATGTGAGCCAATTCTTTTTTTCATCGGACAACCACACACAAACATTTTTGCAACACGTTAATTCGGCGGTGGCATAGATCGTTCTATCCAGTACGTCATCAATCGTCATTGATGTGGCAATATCCTGTGCAAAATCAGAAATCAACACCTGCACCCGTGATTGCTCACCACGCCTATTAATATTTTCTGCAATTTCTTTATTCAAGCGAATCATCGAACTTATGCGGAAAACCAATTCATGGGGGTTGAGGGGTTTGGTCAGATATTCGTCCGCGCCCGCTTTTAAACCTACGACGACATCAGACGAATCGGTACGACCACTGACGATAATAATTGGAATGTGTCGAATGTCGTGGTTTTTTTTAATCTCAAAAGTACATTCCAATCCATCCATGTTGGGCATGATCACATCCATCAGAATCACGTCCGGTGGATGTGTCTTGATTTTTAACAACGCATCGACGCCATCCACTGCCTCTACAACTTCGTAACCCGCATGACCCAGAATTTTTTTGCAGAGTATGCGCTGAGCCACATCATCATCGACCACAAGAACCACTCCCCCATCAGGCTGTGATTCGAACGGATGAGTGCTTTTCATATTGTCCAGTTGATCCCCATTTGTCATGTCATCATCTGGATCAGAGGCCAACTCGCTAGCCACGCACACCTTGTTTCGCCCCCCCTCTTTGGCTGCATACATGGCCTGATCCGCCGCCCGTAGCAGGTCTTCGGGTGAATTCATATCCGAAGTACGCTGGGCAACTCCCAAACTTGCCGTCACCTTAAGCCTGAGATCACGTCTTTCCAACACCATCTCTTCGATGGCCTCTCGCATTCGTTGCGCGCAGACGGTGGCTTCCTGTTCCGTGGCCTCCGGACACAGAATCACAAATTCCTCACCTCCAAAACGGGATACAATCTCGTCTTTACGAATTTGAAGGGATAATATGTCGGCGGTTTGTTTCAGGATATGATCACCGATATCGTGACCATAGTTATCATTGCAGGATTTGAACCGATCAAGGTCCATCATGATACATGCCATCGGACTCGAGTTTCGATTCGATCGACTCCAATACTCTTGTAATCGCTCGAGTACGGCCCTTCGATTCATCAAACCAGTCAACGAGTCCGTTTTCGCCACCCGATTCAATTTTTCGTTCGATTCCGCCAGCTTTACATTGGTGATCGCCATTTGAGCGTTGTGATGATGCAATTGACGCGTACGTTTGGACACTTCCTGTTGCAATTCAATAATTCGCCTGGCAGCTCGGAGTCGGGCCAGCAGCTCTTTATGGTTGATGGGTTTGGTCAAATAATCATCTGCACCCGCTTCAAACGCCTCGACAATGTTATCTTCCATTGTCTGATGGGCTGTAACGATAATAATAAAAGCAAATGGAATCGCTTCATGGTTGCGAATGGCGCGGCAAAGTTCTAATCCGTCCATCCCCGGCATCATCCAGTCCGTAATAATAATCAACGGACCATCGGATAAGAGCACCCGTAGTGCTTCGTGGCCATCCGAAGCCGTAAAAACCTCGTAACCCGCATTGGAAAGATGTTTCTTCAGCAATATGATCGAATCAGGATCATCATCCACGATCAGTATACGTTGATCACCTTCGCTTATCATTTCACACTCCGGGACAGGATGATAAATCACAGATCCATTTGTTTACTGAGTACCGATTCGGGTTTTTCTTTAGCCGTGATATAAAGTTCTTTATAAGGTGGGATTTGTTTGGTTTGAACAGAGAATATCACTCCGGATTCCTGCCAGTCTGTGGAGATGAGATCGAAAACCTCCTGACAGATTTCTGGGGGAATACCAATACCGTTGGCCTTGAGTAACATTAATGACAAACGATCGCGATAGATCACCGGACAGGTCAAAATACTGGCAAAGTAACCAGAAAGATGCATCATTTTCGCTAACTGCATCTCTCTAACACTCGTGGGTTCTTGAAAAGCGCCTGGATCGCCCTGATGACGTACTGCGTTCGAAAAAATATCCGGCAGGTGCCATTCCACCATCATCGCAGACGCCAGTTGATAATGGTCTATACCAAACATGCTTTTTTCCAACTGCGCGAGTTCTTCATCTTCGGTCTGATCGATCTGGTGCAAGGCTTTAGAATACTTTTCGGGAAAAACACATGCAAAAGCCAGTTTACCAATCGAGCTCAACAAGCCACAGGTAAAGGTTTCATCGGGCGCAAAATTCTTTAACACATGCGCCAGATGTCTTGCAGAGCAAGCCCGCGCGACCGCTTCTGACCAAAACAGATTAAAATCGAACCCTTCACATTCCCCATGCTGATGGTTACTGACCAATGAAAAACCCATCGCCAGACCGGACACCGTGCGATTACCCACCAACGCAACGGCTCGCGATACTGAGGCGACCTGCCGAGTGGCACCGGCAAAGGGAGAATTCACCAATTTCAACAGCCTGGCGGAGATCGCCGGATCATATTCAATGACCTCAGCAATCTGTTCGGATGTGGAATTCTCATCAATGGACAGTTCCATGACTTTCAACGCAACCCCCGTGGGTGTAGGTAAGTCCGACGATTTCATGATCTGTTCAAATATCTCGTTTGACATGATACTGACCATTTACAAGGATGCCCTGGAAGATGTAATCGAAACTTCACAATTAGCGTTGTTTCATAACGCTAATCATCTAACTTCAAGCGCTATGGATCACCTGTTCCAAACGATATTTACAAGGAACAAGCGTATTAGAAGTTACTCTTAATATATCGTCGATCCCGGCCATGTTCCTAAGATAACAAGGCACCCTTTATAAACAGGTAGTCCCATATTGGGTCACGTATAAACCTGTCAACTATGGTTTTTAACAAGAATAAACCGTTGAGTTGTTGCGGCTAACTACGAAAGGATATAGAGTCCGAAAATACGGGAGCCATGATGGTTCCGAAAGTATTCGGACATCCCGTAAAGGAGATTATCCATGACGCAACTCACCGCGAGACTTGATCCCGTATCGTCGATGATGCGCGAACCGATCCAACGCTTCACCGACGTAGTTCGCGATTTGAATTCGGGGGATGATGCATCCTTATCGTTATACGGCAGTATATTGACCCCTGTGTTTGATCCCAAAAGACATACCGCTCACAGTGTGCTCGTGATCCCGGCGGTCGATCTATCCATGTTGCGAAAGCTTTCGCAGCACGGCCTGCAGTTTGGAAAAAATTCTATCGCCGCACCGCTGATCATGACGCCGGAATATATCCAGGCCTCGCTGGACACGTTTCCACTCGAACTAATCGAAATCAAACAATTCCATCACACACTGTTTGGCAAGGATCATTTTAATGATCTGTCGTTCGACAACGCACATATTCGCCTGCAATGTGAGCGGGAGCTTAAAACTACGTTGATTGGTTTGCGACAAGGGCTCTTGGCGGCAGCCGGTCGGGAAAAATTCATCTCCGCACTCGAATCAAACATCGGGGAAGGGATATTGCGAACGCTAAGAGGACTACTTTGGCTGAAAGATCAACAAAAAACGACAGCCGCAGCGATCGTTCTGGGAGAGATTGAAAAACTTTTGGGCAAAAAACTGACCGGCCTGCAAAACGCATTGGATGTGAACGGTCACCACGGTTGGGACGAGTTTGACGCCTTGTACAAGGATGTCGAAGCACTTCAGGAATTCGCCGATGCAATGTAACCGACACCATTCCATCGACATGATTGCACCCCTCCTTACCAAGGAAGGGCTGGGGGAGGTTTTCGTAAAAAAAACATACCCCCCTCAATCCCCCCTTGGAAAGGGGGGAAGATTTGGTGCATCTTTTCCGAAAGATGCGTCTTTTCCGGAAAAGACATTAGTCATGTGTTTCTGCATGTTGTTATGTTTTGCAAGTTACGCAATTGCGGAGGTGACCGTCAAAGACCCGGGTACCTACATCGTGGACCAGGCGGGTATCATCGACGCCCGCGTGGAGCAGAATCTCAACGCATGGCTTATTGAACTTCAACAGAAAACCACCGCCCAGGTCAAAGTGCTCACGGTATCGACTACGGACGGCGAGGATATATCCGATTTCGCACAAAGACACGCTGAATTGTGGAAACTCGGTCAAAAGGGAAAAGACAACGGCGCCTTGATCGTCGTCGCATATAAAGATCGCGACATGAAAATTCAAACCGGTTATGGCCTGGAAGGTGCGATGCCCGACTCCTGGTGTGGCCAGCTGTCACGCAATGTTTTTGCGGCGGCCTTCAAGAAAAACAAGTATTCCGAGGGAATTTACATGGGCACGATCGCGGTCGCGAATAAGGTGGCGGATGAAGCGAATGTAAAGTTGACGGGGATACCCAAGTATCGCTATAAGTCTCGTCGAGGCGGAACCGGTGCGATATGTGGCGGCGGCATGGTGCCGCTGTTTATTCTGTTTATGGTGATTTCATCGATGCGTCGCCGATCCGGACATTATGGCCGTTGGGGTGGCGGCAGTGGTATGATGGCCGGAATGTTGCTCGGTAGTATGTTGGGTGGCGGTC
>CBDTZI010000151.1:0-7723 GCA_965364865.1 uncultured bacterium
GGCGTGGCAAGCTGCACAAGCCGATTCGTTTGGATGTTCAACACGCGGAAAAGATAGAGCTTGTTGTTGATTTCGGCGATAACGGAGATGTACAGGATCGCTTCAACTGGATCAACGCGGCGCTGGTACGATAACGGGTGTGATCCACATGACTCCATGCGAAAGCAAGTCAGGGTTTGATTGCACAGGTATATATTTTTCTATTGAACAGACCGGATAGATGAACAAAACGAAAATAGTCGCGACCATTGGCCCAGCCAGTTGCTCTGAGAATATGCTGGGACAGTTTGTCGATGCGGGCGTTGATGTGATTCGGTTTAACATGTCTCATGGTCAATACCAGGAGCATCAACAAACGCTGGATACGTTACGAAAAATAGCAGCGCAGCGTGGGGTGAACGTCGCTACGCTGGCGGATTTGTGTGGCCCCAAAGTTCGCACGAGTGAAATTCAAAAAGAACATGCACATATCCAGGAGGGTGAATCCTGTACGATTGTCCGGGAATCCATGTCGGGAAGCGCGCGAATGTTTTCGACGAATTACCCGGATCTGGTGGATGATGTTCAAGTCGGACATCGTGTTTTGATTGACGATGGTCAGATTCGCATGATCGTCACCGAAAAATCTATGGACTCGCTCGTGTGTCGATGTGAGATCGGCGGGCGTGTGGGTAGCCATAAAGGTATTAATGTTCCGGACTCACATCTGTCGCTGTCGACGTTGAGTGAGAAAGATCTGGAAGATTTGCAGTGGGCGATTGAAAACCAGTTTGACTACGTCGCGCTATCATTTGTGCGGCATGTGGATGATATTCAGTTGCTGCGTATCGCGATAAAAAAAGCCAAAGGTGATATTCCAATTATTGCTAAAATTGAAACTCCCCAGGCGATTCAATCGCTGGATGAAATTATCAAAGCGTCCGATGCGGTGCTGGTTGCGCGGGGGGATCTGGGCGTGGAGATGGATGTCTGGCGAATCCCCATGTTGCAAAAGGACATGATTCGTCGGTGTCGGAGAATGGGTAAGCCGGTGATCGTAGCCACGCAGATGCTTCACAGTATGGTGGAATCAGCTACGCCGACGCGTGCCGAGGTGAGTGATGTAGCCAACGCGGTGTTGGATGGTGCGGATGCGGTGATGCTCTCTGCGGAGTCCGCGGTGGGTAAGTATCCTGTGCAAGCTGTGACCATGCTTCAACGAATTTCCGAGCAGGCGTTGCAGGATCACGAAGCTCCGAAAAATCGACGAACGGATATCGTGGATCAGGATATGCAGGTGGGTCGAGAGGTTGACCAGACTTCGGCTGCGGTGGCGCGTAGCGCGGCGTTGGTCGCTCATGACTTACAAGCGAAGCTGATTGTGGTGTGGTGTCGGTCGGGTCAGACCGCTCGCTGGTTGAGCAAGTATCGCTGTCGGCAAACGATCATCACGCTTTCGTCAAATGAAGCGGTTTGCAGGCGCATGGCACTTTGCTATGGCATCAAGCCGATGTTGATCGAATCGACTTTTGAAGAGGGTCGATCACCGTGGAACACAATCGAACAACGCATTGTCAGTGAGCACAAATTACAGTTGGGCGACATGTATGTTGTGGTGGGTGACCCCACCGCACAACATCGAGCATCGACGTTATCGATTCACGTCGTCGGGGACTGATCTGTAGAATACGAATGAATCCTGTCGTCTGCGTCCCGCAAGACCGAACAGCGTCTTATTTCCCAACGATCCGTGGAGAGGCGATCAATCTTTAGTGTGATCAATCAGGGTATATCCTTCCGGGACGGTATATCGAAATTCATCGTCGGTGAACGTCGTCGTCGGATCAAATTTTGTGATCTGCTGCATGAACGATTCCTTGCCTCCCAGATCTCTTTCAATGGTTTTGAGAAGTAAGCCTGTATCCTTTTCAAAATAGTAATGTGTCTTCCAGTTCCCTTCGTGAGGAATGGCTTCGATCAAAATGGCCGTTTTCCCGTTGATCGAAGTTTCGGATAAGAACTGGAGACGGTTATTCGATTTGATATCCTGTATTAAATCTTTTCCGCCGAGTTGTAGCACGTCTGCGGGGTTGTACTTGGATTTGATGGCTTCCTTGTTCTGGTACTGGTGTTTCACAAAATACATCGTGTGTCCGTCAGAAATAAATTCCAGTTTTTCCGTGATCCCCGCCATTTTCGACGGATCCTCTTTCATCTTTCGGGTCATGATATTGGCGATTACAAAATGAATACGAGTCGTATCGCCGTTGTTGTCAAATTTGTATTCCCCCAGTCCGGAAGTATGGCCAGGCCCGCCCGCCGCTGAGTCGATTTCGGTTTCGAGCATCACAGTGAAAGACCTGGTTTTCTCCCAGGCTTTAAGTATTTTTGAAAGGACTTCCTCGACTTTGGGGTCTTGCTTAGTGACCGTTTTCATTTTCTCGGATTGATTGGGATTGTCTTTTTTCTTGCAAGATGGAAGGAGCATTGAAAATACGACCATCAGGCACAAACAACCCCATAGATTTAGAACGCGTTTCATGAGCGGTATCCTCTAAAGACATTCACGATATTCACGAGTATCAAATACAAATCAATCTCAAATAGACTCGTGGGAGTATAGCATATTTCGATCACGTCGCAGCCTTTATTTTTCGGCCAATGATTCTATTTACGCTACAGTTACGAACAAAAATGTTGTACGATCTACCGTTGACACCAAAAACAAGGGTGTTATTGTTCCGAGTTCATTACCCTCCTTGTCCAAATCGTAATGATGGTTGAAAATTCCGATAATGTAGGGTCAACTGGGATTCCGTGAATGGTTGGAATGGGTCTCAGCGAGTATGGGAAACAGTAATACCAGGGAACGGATCAGATCATGCCAACATCAAATCGACAACAGACGGTTTCCGTGATTGAGCAAGAACGTGTGAGTGCGATTATACGCACACAAGACCAGACATTGGCTCATGACGCGATGCAGGCGGCTGTAGAGGGTGGATTTCGGCTGGTAGAATTTACGCTTACTACGCCCGGCGCACTCGAGCTTGTAAAGGAATTTTCAAAAAATTCTGATCTGACAGTCGGTGCAGGTACGGTCATGACCCCGGAGCAAGCCACCTTGGCAGTGACTGCTGGCGCACGATTTTTAGTTTCTCCGATCATCGATGCCGAGGTGATAGCTGCCGCTGCGAATCTGGATGTGGTGTGTATCCCCGGTGCCCAGACCCCGACAGAGATGGAAACAGCTCATCGACTGGGTGCTGATTTCATTAAGGTCTTTCCAGCTCCCGCGGGGGGAGTGGATTTTATCCATGCGATCCGAGGCCCGCTTCCCCACCTGCGACTGTTTCCCACCGCCGGAGTCACGCCTGAAAATTTGATTCAATATCTGGATGCGGGCTGTGCGGGTGCAGGATTTGTACGATCGCTTTTTGAACCTGACGATCTGGCTCAGGGTCGTTTTGACACGATTCGCCAACGGGCCAAAAAAATCACCCACAGCGTGTCTTGTTGGCGAGAGAATCTCAGCTCTTAATTGTCCCATAACTTTAGAAGGGTGAGATCGTCGCATTCACGGAGAGAGTGGTCTTGCTCGAAAGTGTCATGAAAAAGACACATAATTTCGGTCCTTCTAGCTGGTTGTAAATTAGTCTTATAATGTGAACGTTGTCTTGATGTGGTTGTGGGTTTTATCGAATCCCGCGCGGCTCATTTCATTCTATCGTACATTCTTATCTGTAGTAAAGTTCGGTGGGGGGTAAACCGAATTTTATATAGCGACCCGTCTGAAATCGTGATCTGGTTATCGGGTCAACGTCCGTGATAATTTGTAATTGATGTGCCCAGGGAGAGTTTTGTTGTTGTCAAAACGATCGAAACATATTTGTGTGGTGCTGGTCGCGCAGGCGGGCTGCCTGATGGTCGGTCTGTGGATGCAATATCAGTTCGTTCGATCCTCCACCGCCAACGCCGCGATGGATACCGCCTGGTCTCAACTGGAAAATATTACAACCCAGGTCACGAACCTTGTCACGCCGGATGACCTTTCAAAGATCCAACCACCATCTGAATTAAACGAGATGTTGACCTTGCGGATCCAGGCGATGGGTGACGCCCATACAAACGTATTGATTCTCGACAAACAATGGCGCGTGGTTTGGAGCATCCCGAATTCCGCCGGAACACCGCAAGCCTATCCACCGGGAACAAAGGTGGATTGGGTACCTGTGCCAGCGGCAGAGGAAACTCAGCCAGGAATCATGTTTGGAAGATTGGATATTGAGGATCAACCCCATGTTGCGGTGGCAAATGAATGGTATCACGGGGGGTATGTGGTGGCACATCGATCACAGGAAGGGGTCATGCTCACCGCTGCAATGTTGCTCAAATCTCATTTCGCCATTACGGGCTTGACACTGGTCTGGACGATCGCGTTGTTAAGTTTCTCCGCGTACATGGTGTTGGCTCGTTTTCACGACCAGGTGGAACGTGAACGGTCGCGGGCCAACGCGGAAGATCTCAAGCAGCGACAAAAACTGATTCGTACACGCGACGCGGTTATTTTCGGGTTGGCGAAGTTGGCTGATTCTCGTGATCCGGAAACGGGTGACCATCTTGAACGCATTTCCGTCTACGCAACAACGCTGGCCTCCACGTTGCGGAGACATTCAAAATATAAAGATATCATTACTCCCGGTTTTTTACGACTGATCGGTATCAGTTCCGCGTTGCATGACATTGGCAAAGTTGGCATTGAGGACGGTATTTTGCTCAAACCCAGTGATTTGACCGAGGCAGAGCGAGAACGAATGCAGCTACACCCAGCCATCGGGGGTGAATGTCTGCGAGAAATTGAATACCGCCTGGGCAGTTCAAACTTTCTACAGATGGCCAGGGAAATCGCTTTCTCTCATCACGAAAATTGGGATGGCAGTGGATATCCTTGTGGTTTGAAGGGTGAAGAAATTCCCCTGGCTGCTCGGATTGTGGCGATTGTGGATGTGTATGATGCGCTTTCATCTCGACGTATTTATAAGGATGCTTATGCACATGAAAAATGTGTAGACATTATCAAACGCGGTGCAGGTAAACAGTTTGACGCCGATCTCGTTGATGTGTGGGTTTCTGTAGCGCCACGATTTGAGGAAATCGCAGCCCAATATACTTCGGTCAGGCAACCCGCATTACAGTCTTCAATGTTACCTGGGGCAGCAACGGTCGAGGATCACATCACGCAGGATGATGACGCCCCGGAAATGGCTTTAACTTTGACGGAAGAAAATCATTGATCTTATGACATGGTATGAATCATCGCGATTGGATGATTTAAGAGTATAAATTGATGGATATACAAAGTGGAAATACGAAGATGAACAAACGAGATCGACGCATGTTTGAATGTATGCTGATCATAGTCGCGATCGGCATGACCTACCTGGCCTATCGAATGGGTGCGTATAAGATGGTGGTCTTAAACCTGTTCTTTCTCCCGATTGTATTGAGTGGGTACTATTTAGGCCGAACTTCTTCCGGTGTGTTGGCTTTGTTTTGTGCACTGTCGGTGACCGTGGTGACTACGTTGGACCCTTCGGGTTTTGCCGCGTTCAAATCTCCTGTCATGATCGGCCTCGCGGTGACGGTGTGGGCCTCCATTTTAGGCTTAACAGCCATCCTGGTGGGAACACTCTGCGATGAACGGGCCGCCCGTGTGAATGAACTACACGAAGCGTATGTGGGCGTTGTCGAAGTCCTTTTTAAGTATTTGCAAAGCGCGAATCCCAACATCAAGGCGAGGTCCATGCGGATTGCTGAAACCTGTCAGTTGGTGGCAGACGAATTGAAATTGTCACGTTCCCAAACGGACGACATTCGTGTGGGAGCCTTGTTGTATGACCTGGGTAACGTGGAAATTACGACCAAGTTAATTAACAAAGCCATGGATACGCTCGAATCAAAATCCGAGTCCAATGACAAACATACATTCCTGGGCGTCGATCTTGTGCATGCGCTGGGCAGCGTTCTTCACGGCGCAGTGCCGCTATTAATCAATCAGGAATCGGTGCAAGATGTGTATTCAACCGATGAAGAAGTAGCCTCCACCGAAATACCCATCGGCGCGAGAATCATCCGCATCGTCCGAGAATACGATACCCTTGCCTATGATCGCTCGAACAACGTGAAAAGAGCGCATCCCGAAGCAATCGAAGAGCTGATGCAGGACAACAGCGCGGATATGGACCGGTCCATCGTTGAAGCCCTGGGGCGTGTGGTGCACAAGGTAAACGCATCTACGGCCACCCCAGAACCATTGTACTCATCCTGACCCATTATTTTAGACACTCCATTCAACAGGGCGGCGATTCGATCAGCGATTATCGGACAGGTGTATGTTGTGCATCTGAGAAATTTCGCTCAGGGGCTGGTTCTGCTGGAGAGGGTGTGAAACGTCCTAAAACATTCTGATGGGAGCGTAAATGTAATAGTCCTATCATTCTTAGTGGATACAAACTCCAAGACGTTTCACGTCGATAGGTATAGTAAGTATAGGATTGTTAACGGGTCTGATCTATTCATTTAGGGGTTGCGATGAGCAATCAACTGCACGTTTGTCTTTATAATTCCGAGCCGGAATCATCGCAGGAGTTGATGAACCACATCTGTTCATTGAACTTCATCCGCATGGTGGGTGAGGTTAAAAATGCGGATGAGTTGAACACGGCCATCACAGAGAGCGCGGTGAAATTGATTTTCTTCCACCTCGATCCCGATCCCAAAAAAGTGGTTACGGTGATCGATCAGGTTTCTTCGCGTCACCCGGACCTGGCGCTGATCGCCATAAGTCATCAATCGGATCCGATGGCCATCATTGGCCCTATGCGTGCGGGGTGTGACCAATTTGTTTGTGAACCCATTGATGAAACCGACCTTGCCCACGCCGTGACCCGAGTAGCTACGAGACGTTTTTCTTCCAGCCCGCGGAGTAAATGTATCTGCGTCACCGGAACCAGCGGGGGGGCGGGAACCACATCGATCGCGTGTAACCTGGCGATGGAAATCGGTAACCTGGTCGATCGCGAGTGTTCACTCATTGATCTGGATTTACAATTCGGAGACGTCGCCAGCAATTTTGATTCTGAGCCCAGATACAGTATTTTTGATCTGGCGGAGTCCGGTGATCAACTCGATCGTTCGATTTTAATGTCTACGATTGAATCGTTACCCTGCAAGGTCGCGATTCTTTCCAGGCCTGACATGGTTGAGCAGCAGGAAGTCGTTACGCCGGATGTGGTACGTCAAGTGATCGATATGATGCGCGGCATTTATGAACATATCGTGATCGATATCCCCAGTCAATTTACACCCCAAACCATTGCGGCTCTGGAGCAGGCGGATCTGGTGATTATTGTATGTCAATTGCTGGTTCCCAGTATTCGAAACGCCAAGCGATATCACGATGTGTTGTTGCGCCTGGGAATTCCGGAAGAGCGCATCGAGTTCGTTCTCAATCGAAGCGATGGAAAATCGGAGCGAATTTCCATCAAAGACCTCGAAGACACGATCAAGAAACCAGTGTACGCACGCATTCCCAACGACTATCAATTTGTCGCTCGATCCATCGATTACGGCCGGCCCATCGCGGCTATTGATCGCCACAATCCCGTGCGCGAAGCGATTCGCAAGATGGCGGAAAGAATTGTTGCTGGCCCGGACCAAAACGCCGCCGCTGCCGAAGCGAGAG
>CBDTZI010000152.1:0-7675 GCA_965364865.1 uncultured bacterium
GGTGTTCGTAAGGCTAGCTGGTAAGTATTGGTATTGATCATGTGCGGTGGCAACATCGCGATAGTTGGACTTTTTTAGCAGGTTAAAATTTATGTGGGCTGATCCGATCGCTGATATGTTAACGAGAATTCGCAATGCTGCACGCATTCGGCATAAGCAGGTTTCCATCCCGTCATCTAAACTGAAAGTCGGTATAGCACGTGTCCTTCAGGAGGAAGGTTATATCAACGGTTATGACGTGATTGAGGATAACTTGCAGGGCATTCTGCGTATCGATTTGAAATATGGTGCTCGTGGTGAGGATGTGATTCGCCGAATTCAACGTGAATCCAAACCCTCTCGACGGGTGTATCGTGGTGTGGATGACTTGCCTCGCGTACTCGATGGACTGGGTATTGCGATTGTGTCTACACCCAAAGGTGTGTTAAGCGATCGACAGTGTCGTGAACAAAAAGTCGGTGGCGAATTACTTTGTACGGTGGAATAACGATATTCATTAGTTTGTTGTGCGATTGGGAAAATAAATGTCGCGTGTAGGTAAAAAACCAATAACGATTCCCGGCGATGTCACGGTTAAGATGGCGGGTTCAGAGGTTACGGTTTCCGGTAAACAAGGAACCTTGACCTGGAACTATCCGTTCACCGCTACGGTGGTGATCGATGAAGCAGCCAAGAGCATCACGGTCGATCGCAAGGGTAATGATAAACAGAGTCGTGCGAATCATGGTCTGACGCGTGCGTTGATTGCCAATATGATTCTGGGCGTTACGGTTGGATTTTCCAAGCGTCTCTTAATTTACGGTACGGGTTATAACTGTAAATTGCAGGGTAGAACGCTCCATTTGAACGTTGGCTTTTCCGGTCGACGTCGCGGACTGGGATCACAGTTTGAGCTGACCGTTCCCGACGGGGTTGAGGTTGTAGTTGAGAAAGACGCCGCACGGGGTGATACGGATCCGGCTTCGATGGTGGTGAAGGGCGCGGACAAACAAAAGGTGGGTCAATTTGCCGCCGAGGTTCGAGCACTTCGTAAGACCGAACCTTATAAAGGTAAGGGCATTCGTTACGATGACGAGGTCGTTCGTCGTAAGCAGGGTAAGGCGCTGGCAGGTGCGGGCGGTTAATTTTAAGGATGATCGGATAATTCTTTATCTGAATTGATAACGAGCAGCATGAGTAAAAACATCAAAGTTCAACGTCGTACACGCCGCAAGCGAGGCATCCGCAAGACATTGCGTGGTACTCCCGAGCGGCCGCGTTTAACCGTGTTTCGCAGCAACAAGCATATTTACGCTCAGATTATCGATGATGACTCGGGTGTGACGCTTTGTAGCGCCGGTAGCCGCAACATCGATACGCGGGATGGTATTGCCTACGGTGGAAACATCGCGGCGGCCAAAATCATTGGTACCAAGCTGGCCGAGGCTGCGAAGTCCAAGAATATTGAAAAAGTATGTTTCGATCGCAACGGGTACCGCTTTCATGGCCGAATCAAGGGGCTGGCAGATGCGGTGCGAGAGGGCGGTATCAAGTTTTAATTGTTATATCCGTTTTGTTTTTGAATTTGATTTAATCGGGTTTGTTAAAGGGTGATTGAGTGAATAACAGGGATTCATCGAAACCAACAGATGGTGAAGGCCAGGCGGTTGAGGATATCGTGGTTCGTATTTATCGATGTGCTACGGTGGTCAAGGGTGGACGCCGATTCAGCTTTGCGGCTTTGGTCGTTGCGGGTGATCGTAATGGTCGCGTTGGCATTTCGTATGCAAAATCGGTTGAGGTTCCGTCGGCGGTGGATAAAGCCAAGAAACAAGCCATTCAAAATATCGCACCGATTAAACTGGCGGGTCGCACCTTACCCCACCGTGTGGTGGGTCGATACGGTGCGAGCAAAGTTGTGATTGTTCCCGCTTCTCCAGGAACCGGTGTTATCGCGGGTTCGAGTGTTCGTGCGGTAATGGAACTTGCTGGCGTGCACGACGTTCTCACCAAGAGTTACGGCTCGAACAGCCCGAAAAATCTTGTTCGAGCAACCATGAACGGATTACAACAACTGGTTACGCGAGAGGAAGTCGAGAGGCTTCGCGGAGTTACACTAGCCAGCTAGGTATAGAACGATGAATATTACCGAAATTACAAAATTGGCCGGCGCCCATAAGCGTCGAAAACGTGTTGGTCGAGGTACGGGAAGCGGCAGCGGTAAAACCGCAGGCCGCGGAAACAAGGGCTTCGGTCAACGTAGTGGTTGGCGACAGCGTGGGTTACAGGAAGGTGGGCAGATGCCCAGTTTCAGGCGTATGCCCAAGCGTGGTTTTAACAATGCCCAGTTCACGACCAAATACAATATCGTCAACGTTTCTTCACTGGAAGATCGTTTTGATACAGGTGCCCATGTCACCTTGCAGGCGTTACAGGAGGTGGGCTTGATTCGAAACACCAAGTTGCCCGTGAAAATCCTGGGTGATGGCGACCTGACTAAAAAACTAACTGTGGATGCTGCGAAGTTCAGTAAATCTGCTCGAGAAAAGATTACTTCTGTCGGTGGTGAAGTTAGAGAATTGAAAAAAGGCGCGGCTTAGTCAGTCGCGTTTACGCGGAACGATCAGAGAATTATGTTTTCGACATTCCTTAACATTTTTAAGATTCCTGAATTGCGAAACAAAATTATGTTTTCGCTGGGCATGCTGGCCATCTACCGGATCGGTTTTTGTGTAGCCGTTCCGGGTGTTGATCAGGAGGCCATGAATGCCGGAATGCCTTCCGGTGGTGGAGGGGGTCTCGGCGATCTGATGCAGTATTTCCAGATCTTTACCGGCGGCAATCTGAAACAAAGCACGATTTTTGGCCTGGGGATCATGCCGTATATTTCGGCGTCTATTATTTTCCAGCTTCTGGTTACGGTGATTCCATCACTCGAAAAACTACAACAAGAGGGTGATTCAGGCCGACGAAAAATTCAGGAATACACCCGTTATGCGACGGTGGGATTGTGTTTGATTCAGGCGATGGTGTGGATGAAGTTCCTTGCGTCACAAAACTTTATTTTCCCTCAGTTCACCGGTCCGTGGATGGGAATGTCGTTCACCTATCTGATGATGTCACTGTTGATGTTAACGACAGGAACCGTCTTTTTGATGTGGATCGGTGAGCAGATTGATGAGTATGGCATCGGGAACGGCATCTCGCTGATTATCATGGCCGGCATCGTCGTGCAAATTCCGAGTGCGGTGTTTTATGTTTATGAAAATGCCAGCTTCAAGGCCGTCACGCGTGAAAGCGAAATGAATTTACCCAAGATTCTGTTTCTGATCATCATGTTCGTGGGCGTGGTGGCGGGGTCGATTTTGATCACGCAGGGTCAACGTCGTATCCCGATCCAACAAGCCAAGCAAACTCGTGGACGACGTGTTTATGGCGGTCAGCGACACTACCTACCATTGCGTGTGAATCACGGTGGTGTAATGCCGATTATCTTTGCTTCTTCAATGTTGATTTTCCCAGGCATCATCTTTGGCGCTTTGTCCAGTTATTGGCCCACCAGCAGCTTTTTTAGTTTTTTGAATAATGCCTTTTCCAACGGGCAGTATTTATATATTTTATCGTATATCTTTGCGGTGTACTTCTTCGCGTACTTCTGGACGACGGTACAGTTTCGCCCTAAAGAGATGGCCAATAATCTTCGCGATTATGGTAGTTTCATTCCCGGTCTTCGGCCAGGAAAGCGTACCGCGGATTATCTGGAAAAGGTGATGGGGCGAATTACTTATGTGGGTGCGGGATTCCTCGCGATCATCGCGATTATTCCCACGCTGGTTGCCCAGTCGCTTCAAATTCCGTTTATCGTTTCGACCTTTTTGGGTGGAACCGGTTTACTGATTGTGGTGAGTGTCACGCTGGATCTGGTTCAGCGGGTCGAGGCGAGTCTAATTATGCGAAATTATTCCGGTTTCCTGGGTAACGAGGGGCCGATTAAAGGTGCCCGATCATGATCGGGGCAGGTATTCAATGTTTGACCAGATTTGTTCTGGCTCAGTCGGTGAGATAAAGTGTCACATGTAGTTCAACGTGACGGAGTTGTGCTGAAAAGCTCTCGCGAGATCGAGTTGATGCGGGCGGCTGGTAAGATTGTGTTTCAAGTTTTAACCCGTGTTCGCGAGTTGGCTAAGCCTGGCGCGACTACGAATGACTTGAATCGTGAAGCCGAGAAAATGATTGCTGACGCTGGCGGGATCGCCCTGTTTAAGGGGGTTGAGAATCCGCAGGCGAAGTTTCCGTTTCCTGCGGCACTATGTACCAGTGTGAATGACGAACTGGTCCACGGAATACCGAACGATCGGCCGCTGAAGGACGGAGATATTGTCAGTGTGGATTGCGGCGTGAAGCTCGGTGGTTATTGCGGAGACTCAGCCACGACGATTGCGATCGGCGAAATGCCTGATCAGATCAATCGTTTGCTTGAAGTGACAGACGGTGTGTTGCATCAGGCGATTGAGGCGATGAAACCTGGTCGAAAGTGGAGCGAAATCGCTACCGACATGCAGAAGTATGTCGAAGAAAATAAATTTTCAGTCGTTCGGGACTTTGTAGGCCACGGTATTGGTCGAGAGATGCACGAAGAACCCAAGGTTCCTAACTATTGGAACGCACGACAGAGCCAGATGGATTTTGAAATGGTTGAGGGCATGGTACTCGCCGTCGAACCGATGGTGAATATCGGTAGCCACAAAGTGGACTACGGCAGTGACGATCATTGGGTTGTGGTCACTTCGGATCGTAAGTTTTGTGCTCATTTTGAGCATACTGTCGCGATTACCCGCGATGGTTCAGATGTGTTAACCGATGGCCGCGGATGATGGGGCCATCATGAAGAATAAAGAGTAAAGAGGTTTTTGCGATGAAAGTTCGATCGAGTGTTAAGCGCATTTGCGAAAATTGCAAAATTATCAAGCGCAAAGGTATCGTGCGGGTGATTTGTACCAATCCCCGTCATAAGCAACGTCAAGGGTAAGGAGATCAAATATGCCTCGTATTGCCGGTGTTGATATTCCTGCCAACAAGCGAGTGGAGTTCTCGCTTCGTTATATTCATGGCATAGGCCCGAAACTTGCGCTGGATATTCTCAAAGAAGTGCAAATTGAGGTTGGAACATCAACCAAAAATCTTACGGATGAAGAAGTCGCTCGCATTGGTAGCGTGATTGATAAGAGCTACACAGTTGAGGGTGAATTACGTCGAGCGGTACAATCGAATATATCCCGGTTGAAGGATATTCGATGTTACCGGGGGATGCGTCACCGTGCTCATCTTCCGGTGCGTGGACAACGAACACGAACCAACGCGCGTACGCGTAAAGGCCCCAAGAAGACCGTGGCCGGTAAGAAGAGCGTTAAGGAATTACGATAGTGGAGTGCAAACGTGGCTAAACGATCTGGTAAAAGAAAAACTCGTCGTAGCGTATCTCAGGGAATCGCTCATATTAAAGCGACTTTCAACAATACGCTGGTGACGATTACGGATTCTAACGGCGATGTGATCACTCGAGCTTCTGCGGGTACGGTTGGGTTTAAGGGCACGCGTAAGAGTACTCCGTTTGCCGCTCAGCGTGCGGTCGAACAGGCGGCCCACGCCGCCAAGCGTTTCGGCCTGCAGGAAGTGGAAGTTCGGGTTAAGGGACCGGGAAGTGGTCGCGATGCTGCGATTACGGCGTTGCAAAGCTCGGGCCTGCGAATCCATTCCATTGAAGACGTGACACCGTTACCGCACAACGGTTGTCGTGCAAGAAAGCGTCGAAGAGTCTAGCGGGATGATTTGTTTCGTACTGGGATAGAGACGGGTTTGTGAATCCCGTCACATTGAATTGGACTGGAAAAATCGTATGGGACGTTACATCGGACCTGTTTGTCGATTGTGTCGCCGTGAAGGGCTGAAGTTAATGCTCAAGGGCGCGCGTTGTGAAACAGCCAAGTGTGCTATGGAGCGACAATGGCGAAGCCAACCTCCGGGAATGCATTCGTGGCGACGTCGCAAGGCGGGTGATTACGGTATTCGTTTGCGTGAAAAGCAAAAAGTGAAGCGTTATTACGGCGTGTTTGAAAAGCAGTTTATGATCTATTTCCGCATGGCGGAAAGCGCGAAAACCAACACGGGTGACGCGCTACTATCATTGCTGGAACGACGCCTGGATAATGTGGTATGGAAGCTTGGTTTTTCGCCTTCCACCCGTGCGTCCAGGCAGGCGGTCGGTCACGGTCATATTTATGTCAATGGTCGGCGGCTCAACAGGCCGAGCTATCTCGTGAAAAAAGGCGACGTGATCGCGGTCAAACCCTCTGATAAGAGCAAGAAATTCATCAAGCAAAATCTCGGAGATGGTGGTCCGTCGGTCCAGGCCTGGTTGTCGTTGGATAGCCAGACGTTGGAAGGTACTATTTTAGCACTCCCCACCCGTGAAGACGTGATGATTCCGGTGGAAGAGCAGCTGATTATTGAAATGTGTAGCCGTTAAATTCTGAGGGCTTACATATATGCGTTTATTGAATCCGCCGATTTGGCTTTTAACAAATAATCTTGGATGGAGGTAATCCCGATGCGCATCAGGTGGCGAGGGTTGGAATTGCCAAGCCGCGTTATACGTGACGAGGCTGTTTGCACTGACTCATACGGTCGTTTTACCATTGAACCGTTTGAACAAGGTTTTGGTACGACCATTGGTAATTCGCTTCGGCGAGTGTTGCTTTCGAGTCTGGAAGGTGCTGCGGTAACCAGTGTGAAGATCGAGGGAGTTTCCCACGAATTCACGACAATGGAAGGTGTATTGGAAGATGTCACGGACATTCTTCTCAACATCAAGGGCATTGTCGTAAGTATGGACGACGTCGAATATAAGACGATGACGTTGAATGTTGATTCTGCTGGCGAAGTCAAAGCTGGACAGATTGAGACTGATCCTGCTGTTGAAATTGCGAATCCCGATCATCACATAGCGACGTTGACCTCAAACGTGCCGTTTCATCTTGAAATGACGGTACAATCGGGTCGTGGGTATGCGACGGCGGCGGAAAATCGTGGTGGTGAGCAGGTGATCGGTGTGATTCCGATCGACTCGATTTTTTCGCCCATTCTACGAGTTCGATACCGAACCGAGGCGATGCGTGTGGGTCAGCGTACGAATTATGATCGACTCATTCTGGAAGTTTGGACCAAAGGAACGGTTTATCCAGATGACGCACTGGTTGAGGCGGGTATGATTTTGCGAAAGCATTTGAATCCGTTTGTGATGAGTCCCGAACTCAGCGGCGGTACCGTGATGAATGTTCAATCCGAACCGTCACAGGGGATCCTCTCGGATGCCTCACCGGAAGATCAATTGGATCGATCGGTTTCCGTGTTGAATCTTTCCGTGCGTGCGAATAATTGTCTCGAAGCAGCGGGTGTATCTACGTTGCGTGAGCTGGTGGGCCAGACCGAGGGCGATCTGCTTCGTTATCGCAGTTTCGGGAAAACCTCATTACATGAAGTACAACGAAAACTGATGGACATCAGTTTGTCATTGGGTATGCGGATGGACGAAAAGGGTGGCCTGATGGCTCCGGCTTTTCCATCTGATTTTGGTAGTTCTTTTGGCGGGGTACAGGAAGAGTCATCGTCCGATGCCATAGGAGCGATTCCTTCATCC
>CBDTZI010000153.1:0-7647 GCA_965364865.1 uncultured bacterium
GCGACCAATCCGTATCGTGACACCCGGCCATAGGTTGGTTTCAGTCCGACCACACCGCAAAACGAAGCGGGTTGCCTGATCGAGCCGCCGGTGTCGCTACCCAGAGCGGCGGCCACTAGTCCACTGGCTACGGCTGCGGCTGAACCGCCAGAGGAACCGCCCGGAACACGCGACACATCCCATGGATTTTTCACCGGAGAAAACGCGCTATTTTCAGAACTGCTGCCCATGGAAAACTCGTCGAGATTGGTCTTGCCGACGATGATCGCACCAGCGCGGGTCAGTTTTTCGACGACGTGCGCGTCGTATTGCGATTGAAACGGTTCGAGAATTTTTGATCCGCAGGTCGTCGCACCAAACGTCGTACACATGTTGTCTTTGACTGCGATTACTGCGCCGGCGAGAGGTCCGGGATCGTCGCCTCGATCCAGGGCTTCGTCTATTTTTTTCGCTTCGGTGATTGCGCGGTTTTCGTCGTAACTGATAAAGGCGTTGAGCGCAGCTTGCGTCGCTGCGATTTTTTTTAGACTATCGCACACGGTTTGCTCCGCGGATTGCGACCTGTTGCGAATCGCCGTTGCGGTATCAAATAATGTTTCGTTCGTACTCATGGTTTACGCGTTTTCCTGATTGAGCACTTTGGGAACTTTGAAAAAATCATCCTGTCGATCCGGCGCGTTGTGTAGTGCATGATCAGCTGACATTGTTTCGGATACTTCATCGCTGCGAAAAACATTCCGTATGGGTATCGGATGCGCGGTAGGCGCAACGTCCGACGTATCGACTTCGCTGAGTTGATCTACATATTGAAGAATTTTGGATAACTGGTCGGCGTAGCGCGTCAGCTCATCGTCCGACAGACTAAGCCGGGCCAACTCCGCAACATGACGTACCGTTTTTTCATTCAATGGTTGTTGCATAGTCTCGCCTTTTTGGCTCCATGATGCGGACTACAGCTCCCCTCCTTACGAAGGAGGGGTTGGGGGAGGTTTCTTTTCTAATTTCCAGTCCCTGGTTTCCGCTACTCAAGCTTCTAGACTACCCCCCTCAATCCCCCCTTGTAAAGGGGGGAAGCCATTCGTCGACTTTTTCAACGTTTATTAGTTTTTCAACGGGTTACCAGTTTTTCAACAGTCATTAACATAGATGTGCGATCTGAGGTTTACAATTTGCGAAACGCGGCGATCGCCAACAGCAACCAGCCCACCATCAACGACAGTCCGCCGAGGGGTGTGACCGGACCTAACCAGCGCCAGTTCAGCAGGGTCAATCCATACAAACTGCCGGAAAACAGAATGATCCCGATCAGCATGCACCACGCGGATGCGTGAATCACGCGGGAGGGTTGTGTCGACATCATCCAGGCTACCGCGATCAACGCCAGCGCGTGGTACATCTGATATCGTGCCCCCGTTTCAAACGTGGTGAGCATGTTCGGTTCGAGTTTGTCTTTTAACGCGTGCGCTCCAAACGCACCCGCAGCCACCGCGATCAGGCCGTTGATGGCTGCGATTCCGATCCATATTCGATACATATTTTCAACTCCAATTTACTTCATAATACAATCACAGCGTACATACTACTGTTTATTAAATAAAATACGATACAATAGTCGATTAAAATTACTGATGGATACAAAGCTAGCGAGGTGGCGTGCAGAAGATGATTATTTTGTCAGTGTTAAACTATTGGAACATATGATATGCGACTAAATGCTTGACAACTTTGTATTCTTGGATTCACTACTTGTTACAATGTCTTGAATCACGTACAATCACATATGGGTCATGACATATACATTGTTAGGGATGGAATCTTATGGAGTCGCCAGCGATACTAGCTACCCACTACTCTAGCAAAGCTTTTGCTACGAGAATGGCGGCAATTGTTTTTGTTGGATCAGTTGTTGGTGCCACATTTAAGGAGGTTCGGTGTAATAAGATAGCTGCCGATATTGTTGGATTCGCAGTGATCCTTGTACCAGTATTATTAGCGGAATTAAACCGTCGCTATACTCACGCATATAAATGTGCATGTTTAGCATGTACAATGAATCCAGATGACCCGATTTCTAGAATGTGGAAATCATTCTGCGATACAAATGAACAGCCGTGGAAAAAGTGGTATAATCGTTTTTTTCTTTCTTGGTCAACCTATATTCCCGGTGTACTACTCGGACCTCTTATCATCTATCTTTACGGCCACTGTCCTGTGTTTATTATTTGCAGTTTGTTGTCGTTTGTCGCTGTTGGTTTGTGGATAATTATTTCGTGCAAGCAAAACTATAGGGTGTTGGCGATACCGAAGTCCCCGTAGTTGAGTCAAAGATTTATTGATTTAACGGAGCTACCGTGAATGGTTCATCATGTCATTGCACCCGGAAATCAGAATTTATAGGTTATTCGGGATCAACAAAAGCGTAACTAAATGTCGAGTGCATCCTACCTCTTATTGGCGAACATGGCGATCATGCCCTTGGCCAGGTCGGAGCGGGCGGGGTTTTTCGTGTGTACGCTGATCAACGCACTTTGAAAATCGGAGCTGGCGGTGTTAACAATCGCAGCATTGTGGCTGATCGGGTCAGCCGTTTGCGTGGGATTGCCCGACCCGGTGACCATCATCCCCGCGTGCAAGCCATAACCCGCGGTGAATGCGATCAACACACTGGCTGCATATCGCATCAACCCGAAGCGAAACGGTTTCATAGATGGTGACGCCGAAGCTGTCGTTGAATCCTCCGACAGTGTTGACGACGCTTCGCGAATGATCAGCCGATCGTTTTCACGCTCTATGGAGACGAGTTGCGGGCCGGTCAACGACTGGAGCGTATGCACCGTTCCCATCGCAGCGTCGTATTCCCGACGACAGTTTTCACATTGCGAAAGATGCTGCTCAAACGCGGGTCGATCCGCGTCCGAAAGTTCATCGCCCAGTGCATCGGCTAACAGTAGTTCAAATTCATTGCAGTTCATGATAGCTCCCTATCTTTGTCTTGCGATTGCAATTTCCCGCGCACCGCTTGTATCGCTCTTAGATAGTGTGTTTTGATGGTCGAGACCGCCAAATCCATCTCGGCTGCTATTTGTGCAAACGTCATTTCGTCATAAATTTTTGCGATGAGCACATTTCGCTGGGAGTCGGTCAGTTGATCCAGTGCCTTGGCGACTTCGCTTCGCAGCTCATCCTGTTCCAGCGTGGCAGAAGTTTGATCCGCAGCGGGCAATTCGTCGATCGTGTCACTGACGGTTCGATCGGTTCGCATTTTTCGCGTCAGATCAATCGCGCGGTTTAGCGTGACTCGTCGAAGCCAACCGCGCGGTTGGTCGGGCACCGACACCTTGCACTGCCGCGACCATTTCAGAAAAACATCCTGTACCACATCAAGGGCGTCGTGGTGGCGGCCGAGCAGCCGATACGCCCAGGCGTAGATGTCCGCGGTATAGGTTTCAAACGCGTTGATTATTTCGTTGCCTGCGGTCATGAATCGACAACACTCCATTCAATAAGATCATAAAATAATACTTCTCGCATGTACACTGGCGAGCAAGCCACCAGTGACACCCGATTTCGCAGAGGCACTCGGTTTCTTAGAGGTTCCTTTTAGCACAGGTTAATCCGATTTTCGCCCGTGTTGCAGACGGGTGACGAGTTGTAACTCTACGGGTCGGTCACGAAAGGAATCGCCGTCGATTTCCCAGCAAGCTTCACCTTCTTTACGCTCTATATTGTCGGAGTTGTGAGCGACGATGGTACCTGGCAAATCCACACAAATTTCAAAGTGGTGGCCACCCAATCGCTCGGAGACGGCGTGATATTTCTTCGCCCGTTGATAAGAAGTTTCAAACGCCTGAAGCTGCGCCACATCGAACTCGGCTTGCTGCGTCAATGATTGTACAATGGCGTTGTATCCATTTTCCGTGATTCGCGTGGCCTGTTCATCAAAGCAGTTGACCTGCTGCAGTTGGAGCATGGACCCGCAATGATCGACGATAATGTCTAGCGGTGTGTGATTTTGCGAGGATTCGGTGGGGACGTTGAGATCAGGGTTTGATTTAACCGATTCATCCAACAGTTGAACTTTTTGATAAGCGTTTAGCAACGCCTGCCTTGCGGTAAGTGTATGTACCGGATCAAGATCGGGTGCACATTCGTTTATCGCAGCCCGGGTGAATTCGATTTGTTTGAACGCTTCGACACCAATGATTGCCTGCACCAATTGTACGCGTTCGATTCGCGATAATTCCTCAACAGGTTTCTCTGATAGCTCCTTCACAGAGTCGTCGAAAAACAAATCCTTCCAATGTTGCATGTAAGCCCATTTACGCGGAGTGTAAGTTCGCGTGAAATAGTAATAGGTGTAATCCTTGCGACGATCGATTTTTATCGTCGTGGGAAAATCCAGATACAGATCCGTATCAGGATCATTCGGTTTCGCATAGGTGCGTGGCAAATCCTCGAACGGTGCAAAATCCTGCGACGCGGTCCAGGTGGATTCTTCTTTACCCTCGTCATTGAGTTTACGCGTACGATCGACGGTCCACCCGTTTGATTCGTCTGGCATGGCATCGTTGATTTCAAATTCGTCAGGATCACCTCTAAATGACAATTGCATGGTGGTTCTTCCGTCGGGAGTGACCGTGATTTTTTCTTTGCGTTCCAGACAGCCCGTCTGCGCCAGCAAAATCAAGTTGATCAATATCACTAAGTATAATGGTTTCGTCATCATGGGTTTCGCTCCTGTCAAGGATGTCGTCTTATAAAGCCTAATGGCTTCGCCTTCACCCTCATAGACGGCCTCGCTTGAGATTTGGACTACAGGATTTTTCAAAATAACAAGGCGGGCCGTTCAAACATGTTGAAAAGTAGCGATTTTCATGAGAATAATCGCCTCACGACTCGATATCCACAAATCTAATGGAATTCTGGACAGGAGCCTGATTCTTAGTAAAGTCCGATGTCGCGTCGTTATCGTGTTAGGTGATTACTGGACAGGTCTGATTCGTAGCAATACGCAGGCCATTTTTTGCAAATATGGGAGCACGCATGTCCTGGACCAAGAAATTCAAACTTCCACACGTATTTGTTCTGTTGGCGTGCATCGTATTCATATCATCCTTACTCACATACGTCATCCCGTCGGGTCGTTATCAACGAGAAACCAAGACCATTGGAACCACCGAGCGTACCCTTGTCGTGCCCGGAACCTACAACACCATACCCAAACATTATTCGCTGCGCGGTGTCTTTCTCGGGGATGAATCTACTGAGGAGTTGAGTACGCCGATCAGCTTTCATGGTTTTTTCACCGCGATTCCACGCGGCATGGAAAAGTCAGCGGACATCATCTTTTTCATCTTTCTCATTGGCGGCGTGTTTGGCATCTTGCAACGCACCGGAACGATCCCAGCAGTCATTCGTAAACTGCTTGACATCTTTGGTCACTCCGCGACCTGGTTGACCGTAATCATCATGGTTTCACTGGCGGTGGGTGGTTCGACGCTGGGGATGGGCGAGGAGTTTATCCCGCTGGTCCCGATTTTCCTGATCATTTCCAATCGCATGGGGTTGGATCGCATTTACGGTCTGGCGCTGGTGATGTTGGCTGCGGATATGGGCTTTGCAGCTGCAACGACCAATCCCTTTACGGTGAATATCGCCCAGGGAGTAGCGGAGCTGCCGCTTAATAGCGGCATCTGGTTGCGTGTTATCTTCTTTGTCTGTTGTATGACGCTGACGGTCACATATGTTCTTCGTTATGGTTACCGCATTAAAGCTGACCCCTCAGTTTCACTCTTAGCTGGCGATGGTGAACCGGTCGTCGAAGATAATCTGGATGATCACACATTTTCCAGGGTACATCTGACCACGTTAATCAGCTGCATGCTCATTTTTGCGGGTATTTTATACGGCGTGCAGAAGTTCGACTGGTGGATGTCGGACATGGCGGGTGGTTTTTTGCTGATGGGATTGATCGCTGCTTATTTGTGTAAACTATCGGCGGCTGATTCTGCCAAAGCCTTCGTCAAGGGCATGGAAGACATGATCGTCGCGGCGCTGGTGGTGGGGTTCGCTCGCGGAATCCAGGTGGTCATGGAGGACGGTCAGATTATGGACACCGTGATCTACGCAGCTGCCTCGATTCTTGAAACCGTGCCGCGTTATGTTTCGGTGGTGGGGATGTTGTTTTTCCAGACGACGCTCAACTTTTTTATCCCTTCGGGGTCGGGTCAAGCGGTTGTCACCATGCCGTTGATGGCGCCGCTGGCTGACGTGCTGGGGATCACCCGTCAGACCGCGGTGCTGGCGTTTCAGTTTGGCGACGGATTGTCCAACACGATCATTCCCACGTCCGGCATGTTGATGGCTATGTTATCGCTGGCGAAAATTCCGTACGGCAAATGGGCGAAATTTTTCCTACCGCTGTTTTTCCAGCTTCTCGCCCTCGCCGCCGCCTTCCTCGTCATCGCTGTCGCGATTGATTATCAGTAACGAGCAGTGGATGATATTTAAGAAAACCTCTCTAATTTGTGTCGCATTATGAAATTTTTTAAAACATACCGAAGTATATTGATTGGATTTGCATCTGGAGCTGCCTTTCCAATACTGCTTGCGTGCTTATGGTTATTAAGCACAAATAGTAGCCCAATTAGGAATTTAACTTATTACGGCAGTATGCCTGGGATCTTTATCGGATCAATATTTTTTTCTATATTAGCCTCCGATCCACGTGCTATCTTGGATTCTCCATTCTTATGCTTTTTTTTCAACGTAATATTTTTTGGTTCTGTTGGAGCTTTTATTGGATTGCTATGTTATAAGCCATCTAGGACTATAGAGGCACCTGTTTGTAAGAAATGTGGTTATAACCATACGGGCAATACTTCCGGCATCTGCCCAGAATGCGGAACGCAGATTAACCACGCATCCGAGCAGTTACCATAAAACACGACGCTACTGCCATTTCCAGAAAGGTAGTGCGACATTTTTGCTCCCCTCCTTACCAAGGAGGGGCTGGGGGAGGTTTCCGTTAAAACAGATGACCCCCCTCGATCCCCCCTTGAAAATAAGGGGGGAAGAAAAGCGACACAATCTTTTTGGAAACGGCACGACATTACCGATCCGATTTTACCAGCCAATCGAACCGGCTTTGCGTGAGTTTGTCTCGGAGCTTGGCGCTGTCGTGGATGGTGGAGGTGTGTTCGCCGACCTGATAGAAATATAACATTCTGGCCCGCAGTTGGGACTCGTATGAATCAAAACCCAGCTTGATGAACACGCTTTCAATAAACGCGATACGCTTGCGATCGACGTCGCGGATAGCGGTCGCGGCGTGCGGATTGGTTCGCGCCCATGCCCTGATGCCAATGTCATGGCTTGAATCACTGGAATGGACGAAATCCATCAGCGCCTCAAGCTTCGCTTGGGGGGCGGTGTGCCGGGCGTCTTGCATCTCCTGGACGAAGCCCAGCTGAGCGGTCTTCCAAAAGTCGATCATGGCTCGAAGAAGATCTTCGCGCGGGACAAGTTCGGTGACTGGAAATTCTGCGACGAAGACCACATGCGTCGCATCGTCGGCGACAACGATACGTCCCTCAAGCTCAGCGCGATGGCCGACGCCGAGAAGACGGACTACAAGGAGGACATCCT
>CBDTZI010000154.1:0-7632 GCA_965364865.1 uncultured bacterium
CTCAAAGCCGGGCGTGAACGGACCAAAACCGTCGCGACATTGTGGGTCGGTGCTGAAACTGATGATCGTGGTAGTACGGCCATGAAAGTTGTCAATACAAACGATGATCTTGGCTTTGTCTGCGGGAACGCCCTTGACCTTGTAGCCCCACTTGCGAGCGGTTTTGATGGCGGTCTCCACGCCTTCCGCACCGGTGTTCATGGGCAGGACTGCTTCCATCCCGCAAAGGTCAGCCAGCTCCTCACACATCGGGCCGAGCTGATCGTTATGAAACGCACGAGAGGTCAATGTCACCCTGTCGAGCTGTTTTTTGGCGACGTCGAGCAGTTCCGGGTTGGAGTGGCCGAAGTTGACCGCAGAATACGCAGCCAGCATGTCCATATAGCGTTTACCGTCGGCGTCTTCGACCCACACACCCTCAGCCTTGGCCACAACGACGGGGAGCGGGTGATAGTTGTGTGCGGCGCATCGTTCGACCAGTTCAATGTGTTGGGCTCCGGTCAATGCTGAGGAGGCTGCGGTTGTTCCTGCGACCATGTATTATCTCCAAAAAATTCAGTTGTTTCTGTTGTGGGGCCTACGGGGCGGATAAAATCCGTTGTGCGTTGTTAATCTGTAAAGTCGTCCCAAAGTGGGTGGTGCAGACTTCGTGGGTGCCACAGGCGGCTTGTCAGCCAGTGCCTGGCATCGACGGAAGTATACAAACCAGCCGCAACCGAATCAATAGCCGTTTGTGATGGTACAAATTTTCATACTGAAACCGAAAAATATCACCATGTACAATGACATCATCACTCTTTGATTGACCACTCATTTCGCAGCAGTCCAAATAATACAGAGTCGTTGATTTCCTGACCCACAAGCCAACGTTCGCGAAGGTAACCCTCCCGTTGAAACCCTAATTTCTTGAGTAGTCGGATAGACGCGTCATTGCGTGGGTCCACATCAGCCTCAATGCGATGCAGCCCGAGTTCATCGAAGGCATATCGCAGCAAAGTATTTATGGCTTCTGACATGTAGCCTTGACCCCATTGATCGAACCGCAAGATGAAGCCGATTTCCGCACGACGGTTTTGTGTGTCAACATGGGCTAATGTGCAAGTGCCGACGAGGGTGTCGTCACTTCTACGAAACACACCCCACTGATAGAGTGAGCCTTCTGCAAAATATTGGTGCACGCTCTCGACCATCTCAATACCCTCTGCATGGCCAGTCCACGGTGTCGAACTCCAATACCGCATGACCCGCTGATCGGAGAATATCTCGAACAACAGCGGCACATCACTTTGTTCGAGTTGCCGTAGTACCAAACGCTGGGAGGTCAACTTGGGGAGTGTATCGCCCTTGATCATTGTCATACAACGATCTTATCAGAATACCGTAAACCAGGTATAGCAGATCGAGAGATAACATCGCATTTCTGATGAATTTGCATTACACCGACATTTTAGCTGTACAAGATGGATAGCATTGTTCACCACACATCGGTAAGTCTACCAATGAGTGTTACCCACAAGTTAGGATGACTGATTAGCAGCAACAGACTCAATTTAAGAATGAACCGACCGAACCCGAATCAATAGCCGTTTGTATTGGTACAATTCAATTGAAAGAAGGAGTTTGTACAACTACAAAAATCGTATTATCTGTTTGTCGATGCGTAGATTCGTTCCGGTTCGGCGTCCAGGCTGTAGCGTTTCATCTTTTTATACAACGTGGTTCGGTTGATGCCGAGCTGCTCGGCGGTGAGCTGGCGGTTCCAGCCGTTGGCACGCAGGGCCAATTCGATGATACGCTTTTCCGGCTCTTCCAGCGCGTCCTTTAAGGTCGCGGGTTGATAAGAATGTACCGGTTCGACATTCACCGCAGTATCAACCAGTTTGGATGGCAGATCGCTGACACCGATTTTTCTACCCTTGCACAGTACCACCGCACGCTCGACCACGTTTTCCAGCTCGCGCACGTTGCCCGGCCAATTGTATCGCTGCAGCGTGGTGATCGTTTCTTCGTCGAAACCGACGATATCGCGTTTGTTTTCTACACGGAAACGCTGAAGAAAATGGTCGGCTAACAGCGGCACGTCGGTGATGCGCTCGGCTAACGAGGGCATGTCTATCGTCACAACATTGATGCGGTAAAACAAATCCTCGCGAAACCGCCCTTCCCCGACCTCCTTTTCCAGATCGATGTTGCTGGCTAGAATCACACGAGTATCGACGGATTCGGTTTTGTTACTTCCGACGGCTTCAAACTGTTGTGACTGTAAAAAGCGAAGCAGCTTTACCTGCAAACCCGGTGAAGCTGTGGCGATTTCGTCGAGAAAAATCGAACCGGTGTCTGCCGCCTTGAATTTTCCGATCTTGTTTGCGACCGCACCGGTAAACGCGCCGCGGGCGTGTCCAAACAGCTCGCTTTCTAAGAGCGTTTCTGGAATCGCGCCGCAACTGACTTCGATGAAGGGTTTATCTCGACGGTCGCTCTGCTGGTGCATGACCTGAGCGATCAGGCTTTTACCCGTACCCGATGGCCCCTGAATCAGCACGGTCACTTTCGATTTGGCTACCGATTCGACCAGATCGTAAACCTTGACCATGCGATAGTCCTGACCTTTGACGGTGTCCATGCCGAACCGCACGTCGAGCCGCTCCTTGAGCATTCGGTTTTCACGCAACACCGCCTGCTGCGCGATCGCCCGCTCCACACAGACCAGCAACTCATCATCCACGATCGGCTTGGTCAGATAATCGTACGCACCCATTTTTATAGCTTCGACCGCACTCTCAATCGTGCCGTAACCTGTCATCATCACCGCCACCGTTTCGGGGTGCCGCTTTTTTAGAACATGCAACAGTTCAAACCCGTTACCCCCGGGCATGTTGATATCACAAATCATCAACTCGATTGCGTTGTCTTCAAGCACGACGACCGCTTCATCAAACGAATGGGCGGTGTGCAATGTATACCCTTCGACTTTGAGCAGCTCGCTGAGCGATTCGAGAATAATTCGGTCGTCGTCAACGACCAATACTTCGGCGTTTGTTTTTTTCTTTTTTTTGTTCATGGCTTCGACCTGCTATTTGGATCATCCTGATCATTCTGGCTTTGCATAATCCCGTCTTGCAACGTATTTTTTGAAGGTTGGCAGCTTTCGACCGGAATTTTCACGGTAAAGATGGCTCCACCCTTCGGGGCATCTGTCGCTTCGATCGTGCCACCCATCTGCTCAATAAAATCTTTGCAGATCGCCAGGCCGATCCCCGTCCCCTTGCCCGATTCTTTGGTCGTGTAGAAGGGTTCAAAAATTTTGGAACAGTCCTGCGGCAGCCCCGCACCCGTATCCGACACGCGAATGACAATATCTTTTCCCATCACACCGCTGGTGAGATGCATTCGCCCGCCGTCGGGCATGGCGTCGATGGCGTTGCGAATTAAGTTCAGGCAGACCTGATACAGCTGGCTTCCCCGAATGACCGGCATGGAAGACCGTTGGTAATCGGCGGTGACGATTATTTTTACGGCCTCCGCCCGGGATGCGCAGGATCGGATCGCCTGTTCTATGACTTCATTGATATCGAGTTCGTCAAATTCGCCGTCGGTGGATCGGGAAAACTCCAGCAGATCACCGATGATTTGCGTCATACGCACCAGCCCCGTACGCGATTCGTCCAGATACGTTTTGAGCTTGGTTTCGGATTCGTCTTCGATCACACGCAGCGCCAGGTTGACATATCGCAAAATACCGTCCAGCGGATTGTTCAGCTCGTGTGCGACCCGGGTAGCCAATTTCCCCAGCGATGCGAGCCGCTTGGAGACTTCGATCTGATCCTCAAGCCCGTCTGTGTGGCTTCGCTTATCCAAAAGAATCACAAAACCCGCGTTCGGATTGGTGTCCGCACCGCCTGTGGGTGTGCAGCGAACGTTGATCAACACGGGAATCGCTTCACCCGGCAATGGCACAACGCAATTGAGCTGTACACTTTCTTGCGAGGATTTTAGTGCGGCGAAGAGCGTATCCCAACCCTCGAAGGATCCCAAAAACTTTGCACTGTCAAAGATCGTGTCAAATTGATCCGTTGGCGGTGTCCACTGGGTAGCCAGGTTGTTGCGAAAACGAATTTTTCGGTTCTGATCAATCAGGATCAACCCGATCCCCAGACTGTTGAAAATTTCCAACGAGGTGTTGTCGAACGGAACCACTGCACGACTTGCAATCGATGTTGAGGACGATGTTGAATTTGATTTTGTAGTCATAGCGGAACATCTATCCGACTATTGAGAAGCGAATGGATCAAGAACATTGAAAAATGATGCCCGGAAACAACGTGTTGAGTTGTCTCAAAACATCATAATGTGTATATCGGAAAAAATGGTGAGTGTGTTGCGATGGCTCAACATCAGATGTGCAAACAACGAAACAGTCCGATAGAAACCAGTCGGGTGCCACGGTCAAGCTTGCTTGTCCGTGATATTACGCCCTTATGGGTCCGACTTGCCTCACGGGTGCCATGCCTAAGCCAAAGGCGCCGGCATGTGCTACGAATCCGAAAAACATGGCGGCGCTGCGCTTGGCCATGGCACACCGTACACACCTGGTCGCAAGAAAACCTACGATTCAGGACTCGTCTTAATTTTGTTCATTTTTGAAAGGATCAAACTGAATCAATTCGATAAACGCACCCTTCGCCTGCCCCATTCCGCTGCGCAAATAGCGTTCAACGTACCCCAACTGAGGATGAAAACGAACACGGGCGATCATGGTATTTTTTTGCGCCGAGAACGGGCCTCCCGGGTCATTCAGGTTTTCCAGCTCCAGCTCCATCAAGTCCAACAAGCCCGTCGCGGAATAAGATTTTTTATCCGCCGTCGAAGAGGTCTTACCGTTCACCAGCAGATTTTCCACCAACCCGTTTCGCACCTCAACCTCATACTCGCTGCCATTCATTTCATAATGCAGTTGATAATCTCGCAGATCAGCATGTTGCCATTGCTGACGTGCGATTTGTATGGCCGCGTTTGTGAGTGGCTCCATCGGCTCGCGCATCACAACAATCGCAACCACCAGGCCCAGTGGAAACGCAACCATCGCGATGACGACATTCATTTTCGTTTTGGATTTCATCGTTTCCCGTCACGCATGATACCCAAGCCCAGCAAGTTAAAGCGTCGCGGCTCAGGTAAAGTTCACATCAAATACCATAACCCAAGTGACCGCCCAGAAATACCAGAGCGTTATACGCAGCGTGCAATAATATCGCAAAAATCATCGTGGAAAACGAAAGCGACAGACTGATGGGCTGTTTGTCTTTTTTTGTTTTCTGCCAGATAAGCACCAGGCCACGAGTGGCGACCAATGTGCAACAAACGTGAAGAAAGATGCACAGCGAAAATCGCCACGTGATCAGTTCCTTCGACGAGTTGGGATAAAACAAGGTGAGATAGAGTGCGTTTTGCGTCAGGGCATAAATAATAGCGGTCCCCACCGTTAATACATAAATCGGCGTTTCGCTGTGCGATGCGTATCGACTTCGCTCGACGAACATCACACCCGTCAGCATCTTCGCAATTTCTGATACGAACGGACCCAGCGCGATAAACATATACGCACCCGCATAATCCACCGAAACAAACGAACCAATAATCCCCAGCGGTAACCCCGCAAGCATCAACGTAAAAACCATTACCCAGGTCACACGGGATGAAGATTCGCTACGATATTGTGAAACGAGTTTGCTGTAGCTCTCCTCGCCTTCGCGCGGAGGTTCGTAACGCTCAACCTGGCCACACTCCGGACAGGGATATCCGGTCATCAAACCGCGCAGGTTATATCCACACTTTCGACAATGCCAATCTTCTTCGATGCGTGCGGGAGGTCGATTGGGCAGCACAGCTGGTTCGTCAAAAACAGAATGCGATGCACGTTCCTCAGTCGGCTCGGTTACCGCCTTTTGCTTTTCGAGAGTTTGCTCTGCTAAAAACTCTGCGGGATCAGGTGTAAAGGATTGTTTTTTCAGATGTGGCTCGGAGTTGACATCGGGATCATGGTCGGGCTTTGTCATATTTCACCTCACGACGTCGCAGACCCGGCCTTGGATTCAGAAATTTTTATCGCGGTGCCATACGCATACATTTCAACCATAGCCGCCGCACGCTTTCGACGGATCGAGCCTATATTCGTGCTGGAAAAACGGATGTTATACACGGCGTTGGCACCCAACTGTTTTGCGGATTCAACCATTCTCAGAATCGCTTCACGCCGAGCACGTTCCATCAGTGTTTCATACGCTCGCAGTTCTCCACCCACAATTTTTCTTAGGCCCGATACGAAGGTCTTGAAATAATCAGACGCGATCACCACTTCTCCAAACACCATGGTGCATGAATCCGCGGCACACAGGGCAGGCAATGCTTTTAAATCCGTCAACAAAATATCACGCACCGCCTTTTCGCGAACCTTCAGGCGTCGAAAGTGTGCACGTTCCACCACTGAACCGATGGTAAATCCAAACACGAGCAACACCCCGACCACTATAAATTGAATCCAGACTTCCCAGGCCATCTGTTACCCTTCCTGCTCGACTACTACTGCGGTGCCATACGCGTATAACTCGGCGGCTCCCTGCGTGATAGCGCTGGTGGTAAATCGAACATTGACCACCGCGTTGGCTCCGAGCTGTTCCGCCTGTGCAAGCATTCTTTCCATCGCCTGGCGACGTGCCTCCACCAGTAACTCGGTATAGCCTTTGAGTTCGCCACCGACCAGGTTTTTCAGATTCGCAACGACATCCCGGCCAATGTGTTTTGCACGGATCGTGTTCCCCTGCACCAGACCCTTGACCTCGTTGATTTGATAACCGGCAATCGTTTCCGTGTTCACTACGATCATAATTGTTATCCTTCATTATGGAAGCGATGAAACTGCTCGACTAAATACAAGAACAGCCTGTACCCGGACAGCAGCTTTATTGTCATCGACGTCGCGCAGGTAAAATCTATACCGTTAGATCGTAAACCGATCAGAGGGTGAATCTGCGGATCGGGCGCAAAGAGTAAAATCGCTGATAGTTAGATGAAATTGAGTCTTTAGGATGCGGCTTCTTCGGGTTTCCAGTTTCGCTTGGTCGGCTTAATGACCAGACCCATGCGGATCGCCTTGGCAGATACCCTGATGCGGCAGACGGTTCCGTCGACCACCGCCCGTACCTTCTGGATATTGGGTTTGAACTTTCGTTTGGTGATACCGGTGGTCTTGCGACCGACACCGCCGAGATATTTAGCTTTACCTTTGCGAGCGATGGATCGCCCGGCACTGGTCTTTTTACCTGTAAAATAACATACGCGTGACATTCGTAACCTCTGGTTCTACAGTTGCTCAGGAAAAATCCTGATATTCATTCAGCCGGATCATCGACCCGCGAGCCGAGCAATATACCACAATGACCCAGCCTGACAAGACGGATCGTATGCGAAAATCGTCGATTTGACCATTTTTTGACCGATTTACAGGTTTGCATATCCCATTACATGCTTTTGATGCCAGTTCCATGCGGTCTGGACGGTCTGTTTAATATCAGTATATCGCGGAGTCCAGCCCAGTTCAGCCAGGGCCTTGGACGGATCAGCGAAGAGTTGCGG
>CBDTZI010000155.1:0-7631 GCA_965364865.1 uncultured bacterium
CTCGCCCATGGCTTTCTGCGAACCGTAGGAGGTTTGCGGTGAGAGCGCTGTCGCTAAAAAACCAGCCTGCCCGGTCAACAACGAGGATCCCGCCCGCCCGTCGACCAGTAATACCGGCGTACTCTCGCGAACTTCAACCGACAAATGGCGTATGTTATCGTGCTCCAGCGCATCAAAATCATTGGGAATAATTTTCGCTTCGATCAACTGGGTTCCCGCCTTTGAAAACTCCACCGCCATCATGGTGAGCGCAGTTTCACCGGGATTAAGTTTCACGATGGTCTGGCGGCGTATGATTTCACCGTTACGCTGTAACTGTAACGCAACATCTCGCTTGGTGGTCGAGGAGAAATTCGTGACCTCCGCAGCGATACGAACCGGAACATGTAATCCAACCAGTGGTGATTCTATCATCAAGCGGGTCACCGCGATGTTGTCATCCGAATCCGCTGCAACAAGGATGACATTCAAATCAACGGCTGAATCCACCAGCGCATCCGCCAACCGTTGCAGGGCTTCGATGTTCGCAGAAACGCGACCCGCAGATTCACCTTGCCATGTATTTTGCGGTAAATCCGAAATCAAATAGACCGCCCGGTTACCCTCGGCGGCTTCGGATTCTACAATCATTTTCCTGGCGGCTTCCAATGCGCCAACCGTATCGGTGGAACGTTGCGTGAGTTTAATCGTCGCCAGTTGTTCACGAACAAACCGCCGATCGAATGCGGCGTGTGCGATCACCGCTTCGGCGGGTTCCGCCAGGGTGACCAGACTTACCGCGTCGGATTGAGGGAACGATTTAATTAACGAATGGGCGCAGCGCATCGACAGTTCAAACCGTGATTTTCCCTCTTTATTGATACCGGCCATCGACAGCGAATTGTCGATCAGGACAATGCGATGCACACGCGAGGATCGCATCGGCCAAATGGATGAGGAGGGCATGTACGGTCGTGCAATCGCAAACCCCATGAACACCACGATGGCCACGCGTGTCAATAATAACAAAATATGTTCCAGCCAGATTCGACGAGTGCTTCGACGATTGGCCACCATTAAAAATCGCATCGCCGCCCAGGGCATGCGTCGATATCGTCTTCGATTAATCAGGTGAATAATGATCGGTATCGCACCGGCTGCGATCGCAGCTCCGGCGATTGCGGGATGAACAAAGGGAAATGCCTGGGCCACCAGAGAGATCACTTGGCACCTCCTCTTGCGGAAACTCTGGATGCACGCTGACGCAACCGTGTGCTACGCGTTGCAAGATAACCGCTCAACGCAACGTCTAACATCATCGAGGTATCCAGAAGCGAATAATCAACTTGCATTCGACCGCAACCGGATTTTAACTGATCCTGAAACCGCTTCACTTCTTCCTGATAGCGGGCGCGTAACGATCGAGGCTCAACCAGCAACTGCCCGGTTGATTCCAGCCCTTCAAACATCGTGGGCCCTCGAAATGGGAAAGTCAGCTCAGCCGGATCCCAGAGATTCCAGACCACCAATTCGTGATTGCGATAACAAAGATGCTTGAACCCTTTGAGCAACACATCGACATCTTCAAACAGGTCGCTGATCAGAACGATCAATGTTCGATGGGTGGTTCGTTCCGCCAATTCTCTCAACACAAGGTCCATCGAAGTCTTGGCTTGGCCCGTATGACCCGCCAAATCTTTGGCGATTGCTCGCCATTGATGGCCGCTGTTCGACGGGCGTATAAAAGACGTCACCTTTTCATCAAAAAGAGCAAGCCCTACCGAATCGTGCTGTTGCAATGTCAGATAGGCCATGGCCGCCGCCAACGATGCGGCGTATTCATACTTGGTCATCGCCTGAGAGTCCGATCGATAATTCATCGATTCACTGGCGTCGACCACGAGCAGGAGATTCAAACTCGTTTCCTGTTCGTATTCCTTAATGTAATATTTGTCCGTTCGGCCAAACACTTTCCAGTCGATGTGTCGCAGGTCATCGCCTTGGGTATACGCGCGATGGTCGGCAAATTCGATGGATATTCCACGATGCGGGCTGCGATGCATTCCCGTAAAAAACCCTTCGACAATCAGCCGAGCGCGCAATTCAAGACCGCTGATCCTGGCCAACACCTTGGGATCAAGATACTTGCGATAATCGTCAGCCGTTGATTCCACCATCTGATGAAAATCTCCACAGTTTGATTATAAAAACGGTTTTATTGAAAAATGATCGTGTTTACGATTCAGTCTTTTCCTTTTCCGCAAAGACACGATCGACCATCGCACTGTCCATCGTGGCGGAGGCGTCCGCAGGAACCGTTTCGATCAATCGTTTAATAATTTCATCACTGTGTACGCCGTCTGCTTCGGCGTTAAAGTTGGTCAAAATTCGATGACGAAGGACCGGCGCAGCGACCGCTCGAATGTCGTCCGTTGAAACAAAGAAGCGACCTTTGAGAATCGCCCGCGCTTTCCCAGCCAAAACAAGGTTCTGCGAAGCACGAGGCCCTGCACCCCACGAAACATAATTTTCCACAAAGTCCGGGACGTCCCCTTTTTCGACACGAGTGGAACGGGTCAAGCGTAACGCGTATTTAATGACGTGGTCCGCGCAGGGAACTCGACGAACGATTTCTTGCAACGCCAACACTTCTTTGGCGTTCAACGTACGAGCCGTCGCCACTTCCTGTGCAGAAGTGGTCATCTGTACAATCTTAAATTCCTCTTCCTCGGTGGGATAATCGACCAACACCTTAAACATAAAACGGTCGAGCTGCGCTTCGGGAAGCGGATAGGTTCCCTCCTGTTCGATGGGGTTTTGAGTCGCCAACACAAAGAATGGCATGGGCAACTTATGTGCATACCCGGCTGCGGTCACCTGATGTTCCTGCATCGCTTCCAGTAATGCGGCCTGCGTTTTCGGTGGCGTTCGATTGATTTCGTCCGCCAGAACGACGTTGGCAAAAATCGGACCCTGCACGAAACGAAGGGAACGACTTCCTGTGCCGCGATCCTCTTCAATCACTTCCGTACCGGTAATGTCTGACGGCATAAGGTCAGGCGTAAACTGGATACGCGAAAAACTCAGCGACAGCTGCTTCGCCAGCGTGGAAATCATCATCGTTTTCGCCAAACCCGGAACCCCTTCGAGAATGCAGTGTCCGCCAGCAAACATGGCGATCAACAGCTCTTCGATTACCGCCTCCTGACCGACAATAATCTTGCCCAGCTCTTCGCGTATGCGATCGTAAGATTCGACCAGTTGTTGTACAACCGCTACGTCATCCGGCGTGGTCTCATTGTTTGAATTTTCAGGTTCTGTTGTCATTTCATTTTGCCCCTGTTATAGCCATGCTCCAACGGATTCAATCAGAATCAAATCTTTCCAACGAATGAAAGATTATGGAGCTTCATTAATTTTATTGATTAACATACGCAATCGACCCGCATTTCGGCGATTAAACATGCCGACCAAACGAGCCTTATCCGGATATTCATTGTCCTCGCCGTCCACCGGACCCGCGGACTGCTCAAAATTTCCCTCCGTAAGAATGTCCTTGTATGATTGATTAATTTCGGAAACAGCTTCTTCCAATAGCGGCTGATTCAATCGGATGACCAACTGATCGCCCACATAACGAGAGGAATGATATCGCCTGTAATATTTTAACACTTCCCCTACCGCTTTTTCCGCATCATCCGTCACGAAAAACAACTCCGTATCCGCTTCGTCAATCATTCCGTTTCTGAGCAATTCCTGCAGGACATACTGCTCCCAATGTTTCCAATACGTTCCACCCGGTTCATCACACAACACGACCGGTATGGGCGCAGATTTCAAAGTTTGTATCAGCGTTAAGGATTCAAAACCCTCATCCTGCGTACCAAACCCGCCGGGAAAAAGAACGATGGCCTTCGCTTCTTTGACGAAAACTAGTTTTCGCGTAAAGAAATACTTAAAATTCACTAACTTGGGATCGTTGGCGATGATCGTGTTCGTTGATTGCTCGAAGGGCAGGCTGATCGCCACGCCGAAACTTGATTTACGCGTCGCTCCGTGATGGCCGGCTCGCATAATGCCGTCACCGGCTCCGGTGATGATCATCCAACCGTGCTGCTGCATGTGCTCAGCGAAGTTTCTAGCTTCCTTATATTGCGGATGGTCTTCCGGTGTGCGGGCGGAGCCAAAGATACTGACCTTGGGGACATCCGCGTATGGTCGAAACACCTTAAACGCGTATCGCAGCTCCCGCAATGCGGTGTTAATGATCTTCATATCCCCACGGTCCGCCTGGTCAATCCCCAGTCGGCAGATCGTCACCATCATCTGCGCCAATAAATCTTCGTTTTCACCCGGTGCAAACTCGTGGACGAACTCTTTGATCGCCTGTGTTCGTCGTCGTCGCCAATCTTCACGAGATGGCACGGATTGCGTCAATTCGCGCATGTATATCCTCCTTGAGCATGTCTACTCGACGTGTCTATCGGCAGCATTAGAACTATAGGTCAGTATATCGCGGTGGACCACCACGACAGATTACAGCTTCAACACATTACATTTTCACATAAAGTTTTCTGTTTTTGTTACAATGTTGATTCCCATACCTGTTTTTGGATCGATTTTGAATTGCGTGAAAAACGATCCCCACAAAAATCAACGATACCAGCGTTATTAAGCTGCTTTAAGTAGATGGGATTGATTTGAACGGCTGCTACCATCGTTTCGTAGTATATTCAGGACACGAATGATCCTGGCGAATTGATTATTCAATCGTCTCATTTTCGATATAAGGCTTCACGATCAGTTCCATGACAATCTCGTCGTGGATCGGCACCCCGCGTTCACCCGTGTGCGGGATTTCCGCTTTGATATTTCGAGCTTCGTCCACCGCACCGATATTGATTGCGACCATACGAAAACCCAGCCGCTGATAAAATCCGATCGCCCGAAGATGGTCGTTGGTGGTGGTCAGCCAGATTCGAGTCGCGCCCAAACTTCGCGCCTTTTCAATGGCATCAAGAATCATCGAAGTGCCAATGCCCTGACCCGAAAGTACGCTGTTCAGCGTGAGAATCTCGATCGCATGATTATCGATACGATAGGTTAAGACACCGACGATTTTACCGTCGCGACGTTCTAGAAAACCCTGTTCCTTGTGTGGGTAATAGGATTTCCCCTGACTCATCACCAGCTTGCTGTGCCAATGTTGTTCGATAAATTCCGCGAGTTCTTCGCGTTCGCTGTCTTGTATTTCTGCACGAGCCATAGCCTGACAGTTTACACGTTCTGACCAGATTTGACCAGTATCCGCCTCTTTGCGAAAAATTTGACGATTTGAAAAAAATACAATTACCTAATTTACGGGCTACACGAATTGATCGGGTATGGATAGGGGCTGCCCAGCCAGGCGTCGACAGCTTTGAGCACGTCCGCGATACCCACGCTCGAATTCAGATTAACAACAGCGGGCTGTAATTGTGAACGAGCCTTGCGCGGCTCCAAATTACCGAGCCACTTGTCGACGATGGCTAGCACGTCCGCAATGTTCGGTTGCGATGAAGATGTAAATCGATCAAATGGCGAACTCACATCGCCCCACTTGCCGGTCTCAACATGAAGCGCCGGACGAGAGTAGTAGATTTCGTTATCCAGATGACCGCTCACACTGATGTGAATCGCTTGTAGTTCATATCGCGACTGCGGAACAATCTCTTCGCCAACAACCTGTACGACACCAGGTAACGACCAATCTGTAAAGTACGGTGTATCCTGCAAAGAGGCCGCCATAAATTTTTCTATGCAAGCTCCGCCTTCGCAATACTCCGCAGGCGGACCGACCCAGCGCACCTGATCATTACATTCGGGATGATCCTCGACGTCGGACAGTCTCACTCGAATGGCGGTCTCCCCATCCCACGGCCAATCCGATGCAAATCCGATGTAACGACTCTTAGGCCAGGGGAATGCCGCGGAACAAGAAAATTCATTTTCACATATCGTGGCATTGGCGACGCAAGTGCCACCACCACAATCCGTATCTTCGAGACATAATTGGCCGATGCGCGGACCCCCGCTGCACGTCATACAGGGTATGCCATAATCTTGGGGGCCCCACCGACAAGCCAGCGAGCCAGAGCCCACAGGATCAGGATATACTTTTTGTATCGGTCGTTCACACGAAACATCCAAAATACCAGTGCCCCCCACATTACTCTGCGACTGAAAGGAACCAGCACGAATCATATAACATGTATCCGCTAAGGCTTGTATCGTTATCAAACCAGATCCACCCACAAGTACTCCGGTACATCCTTCGTCCGATGCTTCTATAAACGAATCTGCATGAGTATCGATCTCCCCGGTTTGAGGACACGGGCATTCTGAGGTACCAAACGAATAAAGTGCGATGTAACTGTCGAACATCGTACCTGTTGCACACATGCTAGCAGTGAGTAGGCAATCTTCCGTTGGTGTATAGGAATACCAAATATCATTTCCAATACTGGATGGACCAAATTCGGTTTCAACAGGATTGAATCCGTCTGTATCGGCGCAGAAATTGTTGAATTGTACTTGATAAGGAACTTCTGGTATTTCAATTGGTGTCATACAACTGTCGTTTGTGGGTGGGCCGATTTCGCAGATCACCGTCTCGCAATCCGTGTCATCAATCTTCCATTCACCTTCGAGCTGGTGACAGTCGAACAGTGTTTCCATGGAACATGCCCCGTCCGTGCAACGACAACATGGGTTGACGGGGGCCAAGGGTCGAGCGAAGTCCGTACTCAAGCACATAGCCTGATCGAAGATATTTACACTACTTGAATGATATTCACCGCCGAACCCGGTCGCGTTATAATGATTGCCCTTGTCCGACCTATCATCCAATTGCATCCACCACCAGTTGCAGTCACCAAACAGGAATAAATCGTTGACTACTTCGATCCAATAACGCCGTCCATCCAATACCAATCCTGTAACGGGTGGATCAAGCACCATATTATAAGCGTACACATTGATCGGACCATCATCACTATAATCTGTTAAAGCGGTCTCGATTTCCAACTGTACTTTAACCGTTGATGTGAACAGCGATTCACCAACCACCTCGCCAGGTAAGTCGATGTCTGAGTTGGCAAAGACTCTGACTCTGAAGTTGTCTAATCCACCGACATCATCATCGCAATCGGGTTCAACAAATTCTTGACCGGGATTCCACACTCTTAAATAAAACCCCCACACACATACACTACTGAGGTTTTCACTCAGCGGAATGAAATCATCGGCTACAATCGGTTTTCCCAACATACCCAAATCACTGGGAAGAAAGTTGTAACTGTTCAACTGAAACTTCTGACAATTGTTCGGCCCTGCAATGTCGCATACCGGACACGGGTTGGGTTGAGCCAGTTGGAAATTATCGCCCAAGCATTTATTAACAGCCCCTGCACAATCATTGTCATCATTGCAGGAAATCGCTGGATCAAAGCTACAGTATCCTCCCTGACAGGGAATACCACCCACATATTTACCGCCCTCATCAATGCATGATTGAATAGAAAACGGAATGCCTAATCCATCGCGATCAAAACATTCCCCCGGTCCCGTACAACAGGAACCTTCCGCGCACGTTCCGGTGTTCGGTGTGTTGT
>CBDTZI010000156.1:0-7598 GCA_965364865.1 uncultured bacterium
ATGTTGACACTCAAACGACCCGGCACAGGAATCGCGCCGAATGAATTAAAAAAACTCCTAGGCAAAAAAGTCGATGTGGACATCCCAAAAGATACTGTAATCACATGGGAGATGGTGCGATGAAAGCCAGTCAATTGCGCATCCAAAAACGTAAAATCACGGTGATCACCGGAACGCGAGCGGAATATGGCTTGCTAAAATCAACGCTGGAAGCGATCCGTGAACATCGTAAGTTGCAATTGCAGCTTGTGGTCACGGGGATGCACTTGCTCAAAAAATTTGGCTCTACGATCGATGATGTTCGTCGTGACGGCTGGCGAATTGATACAACCGTGAAAATGCAGCGCGGGAACGATCAGCCCTTGGACCAGGCTGAAGGGTTGGCACGCGGCGTCGCGGGCATTGCAAAATTTCTCGTGCAATCCAACAGCGATATTGTGGTCGTGCTGGGTGACCGAATCGAAGCGATGGCTGGTGCGTTGGCGGCGGTCACCACGGGACGATTACTGGCTCATATTCACGGCGGGGATGTGGCTCCGGGAGATTTTGACGACCGTTTGCGACATTCGATAACCAAACTCGCGCATCTTCATTTTCCCGCCACACAGGATGCACAACGACGTATCATCAAAATGGGTGAATCGAAAGATCGTGTGCACTGGGTCGGCGCTCCCGGGCTTGATCATCTTAAACATCTGACGCATGGCAGGAAAACACCCAAGCAGAAGTCGGACATCGCACTGGTCCTGCATCACGCCAGTGGCCGAAGTGCCGCGAAAGAAAAACAGACGATGAATGCTGTTTTGAGATCGGTGAAACGGGCGGGACTGAAAAGCATGATTATTTATCCCAACAGTGATCGAGGTCACACGGGGATCATCGAAGCCATCCGAATTCACCAGCGTCAATCTAACGGCACGGTCAAAACTATTCGCTCGCTTGATCGCGACCGTTATCTTCAACAGCTGATGGAGGCGGATGTGTTGATCGGCAACTCCTCAAGCGGAATTATAGAGGCTTCGATGGCGGGTACGCCGGTGGTGAACATCGGCGATCGCCAGAAAGGTCGCCAACGAAGCGGACCTTCCGTCGTGGATGCCGGGGAAACGCCGATATCTATAGCGCGTGCGATCACCCTCGCTCTGAGAAAAAAACCCGTTATCGGCCGCAGCGATGTTTATGGTGATGGTACCGCCGGGGTGCAAATCGCATCATTATTGGCCCGAGTCTCCATGGCGGACACCTTCTATCGAAAATGTATTACATACTAAATAGTAACGTTAAGCGGTTCTAATCCACTTCCTCTTTGCTGACGATAAATCCCTATCGAACGGGTGTAAGGATGTACTACTTTTATAATAATTCCGGGGATTCAATATGACCGTTGAGATGGCTGACAAAACCAAACAGATTGTAGACAAGGCGATTGCAGCCATTGGTGATCTTGCGACCTTACCTGAAGTCACCATACGCATTATCGAAATCGTTGAAGATCCCAACAGTACCGCACGCAACTTACATGACGTCATTAAGAATGACCCGGCGCTATCTTCCAAAGTATTGAAGGTCGTGAACTCCGCTTTTTATGGTCTGCCCGGTCAGGTCGCCAGTGTGGACCGCGCGATTATTCTTCTGGGATTGTCTGCGGTGAAAAACATCGCAATCGCCGCCTCGATCGCACGATTGTTCAAGGGAAATCGAATTTCCGAGCAGTTCAGTGCTTCGGACCTATGGCGACATAGTGTTGCGGTGGCGGTGACGGCAAGAAACATTGCCAAATGTTCACCTCATCCGGCGCTCAGCGATGAGATTTTTGTTTCCGGATTGATTCACGATATTGGCACGCTGATCGAACGACAATGTTTTCCCGATGAATTTTCCGAAGTGATCGAACGCAGTTTGAACAACGGTGAAGATTTCCTCGAATGTGAACGAGAAATCATCGGTGCGGATCATCAGGCGTTTGGTGATGCGTTAACCACCAAATGGAAATTCCCGCGTCACTTGCGAGCGGCGGTGGGTTTTCATCATAATCCGGAATCGTTAAGCCCGGAACTTAGAAACATGGCGATGCTGATCCAGGCCGCCGACATCATGGTCTGCGAAGAAAAAATTGGATTCTATTTGACGGCGCAAAATCAAACTATTACGGATGACATGCTCGAAGCCCTGGCGGTCACCCGCGAACAGGTCGAAGAAGTTAGAGCTGAATTGCCTGACCAACTCGCCGAAGCGGAAAGCACACTCACCGAATAAACACATCCGTTATTGCATCATTCATAGATTCGCGACTCCATCATTCCGACGGATGAACTGTATACCGACGGATAAACTGCGTGTGGAAGATGAATTTTTTCCACTGCACTTCGTTCATGATCTAACCGGTGGATGGACTGGGTAACGCAGCTAATAAATTGATCAGTCGAGTTCGGGAAAACTGCTCCGGATTGTTCCGGAGTCTTTCGCGTGAGGAATCCAGAAACAATGCGGTTTCCGGTGGCAGATCGTTTTGTTCAGAATAAAACTTTAACGCTTCCTCCAGGCAATATCCCGCTTCGATACGAAAATTTCGCATTTTTGTTTTATTGGATTCCTGCCGAGCTGATTCACACAGCATTTGATAAAGCGTGATCCAGGAGGCTACGTCGATCAATTGCGATGGTTGCGCGGCGGCATTGATGCGATTGGGCTGATCACCATCGACCTGAGCCTGATCCACCGGAATCAAGAACGTATAGGATTGAATATCAAAACAGGATCGACAAGCGGCTTTCACCTCAATTTTTTTGTAACTCTCTTTCGATTCGAGTGAATCCACAATCTGACCGCCCTCGCCATGTAACGGCCCCTCGCCACAGGATGCGCAGTGGGAGACCATCAAATAGAGATAGGCTTCGTTGAGGCTGTGAGCGTTCAATGCTTCCATGACAATCATCCGTGTACGCGATATCCGCTTTCATCGGATGGTGTACCCGGATTTTGTCGAGTTGAACAGCGTTCATTGTAGGGAATGTATTTTCTGGGCGATTTTACGGGAGAAAAGCAGTTGGTCGCTCTGGTCTTGATTTTCTTCAAGTTAGTCTTCGGTATCTTCGTCCGAATCTTCTTTATCGTCAGCGTTGTCTTTGGCAATTTCAGTCTGCGAAAACAAACCAGCCATCTCAGCGACTTTGGTTGTGATCTCATCGCCGGTGATATCGCCGGATTTGATTCCCGCGACCAACTCATCCACCCCACTCTTGCTTTGGTCAAGCATGGGAAGCATCATCTTCGCCAGATTCAGAACCGGAACGTCAATAAACCAATACTCCCCATCATATGTAAAACGGATCTGTTTTAACGAAGCCGGCAACGAAGCGGTCTCGGGTGTATCTTTGAGATTTCCGGTGGCCATTTTTTCGCTGATGACATTGATCTGATCCACGTCGAGTCTAAGCTCTTTCTTCAATGTAAACGCGGCTAACATCGTATCCAGCTGTTCGGATGATTCGGGAAGTACGGCCTGAAGCTCCTTAAATTTATCCGTCATCGCCGGGATGGCCTTGATCATCTTCTCGACGGTATCGCCCTGATCGGGAATATAAAATTCGATCACGTCATCGAATTTTTCGTCATCGACAAGGTCATTGTACTCCGCAATCAGATCACGCAGCTCCGCTTCGATCTCGCTGCCGCCCGTCACCGCAGCGGCATTGCCATCATCCTGCATAGCCAAGGCTTTTGAATCATCGGCCTGAACTTCAGAAAAATCGGGTTCACGCATCTCAACCCAATCCGCTCGACCGTCCGTTACCTTGGGATTGACCCATGCGGAAGCGGTGGGCAGAAGTACGGTCTGATCCTGACCCACGTCGAAGTGGTGTGAAGGCAAGGGTTCCTGCTCGCGACAGCCGGTTGCTATTGCGATCACACACAACAACATGATATTCAAACTGATTCGTATCGGGCACAAGCGCGTGTGGCGCGTCATCATGAAAAACTCCTGCTCATAAGCTGGAAATTGATCGGGCTGAAAGAGATCGTCTAATCACCACTTCCACGCCCAAATCACTCTCGCTCTGATGGAGGCTCAAGTAATTATAAGCCCACAAGCGATAAAGTTCGGATTGCACATTCCAATTTGGAGGATCGCTCCCCCGTATATACAGCGACATACAGGACCGCATGACCGACCCTATATCCCTATATCACAAGCGTAGCCCGCTTATCGGCTCAGGTCAAATCGAGAGGATGTTCGTTTTAGAAAACCCCTTCACCTGTATTTCAAACTATGGATTCTAGCGGTGTTTCGGGTGATTCGATTTTTCGAGCGGATTCCAGCCACATCCAGATCAACATCGAAATCAAGACTACCCCTTCGACGATGAGGCAAATCCTGGCGATTTGCAGTGTCGAGGTGTGCGTTTGAGCGAGCCACACACCGAGAACCACCAGGCCCGCCACATAGAGATAGAGAAAACGAAAACGGTGCATGGCTGCCAATGCCAATGCCAACATATGGCACAAATAACCGACCAATCTCGCCATCGCAAGCGTGAACAACACATAGCCTGCGTCGGTAAACGCCTCGCCGTAGAGCATCTGCATAATCTGCTGTGGCCAAAGCCCAAACAGGAGCATGGGAACCGCAGCCAACAGTAGAAAATATCCACATATTCTGAAAAATGTTCCGCCGAGGGGCTTACCCTGATTGTACATCGAACTCAACAGCGGAAGCAGCAGCGTCGTAAACGGCGTGACGACCGCACTGATGGTGCGTGCGAGGGTAAAGGCGGCTCCGTAGAGTCCGGCTTCGACGTCTGAAAAATAGTGTTTCGCGCAAAACATATCGATGTTCTGGTATCCGGCAGACACCGCCATCAAGATCAGCATCGGCCCGGTAAAACGTAACACTGCCCGGCCATCGATTTCAGATGATTCGTGCCCGGCCCAAATCTTTTTCACCTGAATTTGAGAGATCAATAACGTAATCATCAGCGCCAAAACATAGGCGGATAACCCCGCCGCAGCGTTGGTCCACCAATGAAGAATCAGCACGCCGATCACCAGTCGTGAACCGGCTTCGATAATGGTGTTGATATTGAGGGCCATGAACTGTTGATCACCGCGGAGAACGCCGCGGGCGACGCTGAGCAACATCAGACCAAACAACATGCAAAATGAAATGGCTAGCGGCCCATACGACTCGAACCATAAAAAATGTAACAGGGGTTTGATGGTGACCGCAGTGAGGGGAATACCGAGCAGGCCGAAAAACAATACTTTCCTGAAAATCTTTCTATGTAAGGTGCGAACTTTTCCGTATTGCGACTTGGCTGCGAACTGGGCGGTGAAGGTGGTCACGGTTGAGTTGATCGGTCCCAGTGCGATCTGACCAAACGCGATCAGTGAAAGTGCGGCGAAAAAATCGGCAGCCACCGCAGGACCCAGTGTTCGCGCGGCGTAGATCGAATACAACATGCTCAACACGGTGGTGATCCCCGTGCCAATGAGCAAAATAATACTTTGTCGTGCTTCTGGTTTCACGTTTTCTTTACTACGAAGTCGAGCCGTCAGCGGTTGACGCACCCGCCATTTTTTTTGCAAGCTCATAGTCCTGAGGAGTGTCGATCTCTACCGCCCGCAGATTTCCCATCGACGCAGCCTGGATGATGTGTTGATCTAAAATGTCGTTTAGCGCTGTTTCAAAAAATAAATTACGTTGTTGAGGATTTTCATTGTAGGGTTTCAACGCATCGATTAATGAATGGGCTGTTTCACACGTAAATTTTGCGATCCCGATGAACTCACCGTAACATTGAGCGGGGTCGAGCTGCTTGGAGATTTTAGTAATCCGCAGTTGATCATCCACGACAACTTTGACTTCCTCTTGACCACAAGATTTTTTATCGATCGCCAATGCGGTGGAATCCGATTGCATCAACAGCGACAAAATGTTCGGATCAAACCAGACGTCGGCATTGAAGTAAAATAATTCGTCAGTCATGAATTCCCGTGCGAGCCAGAGAGAGTGAATCGTGTTGGTATCGGCGAAATCTTCGTTGACCACAAATTGACATCGGAGATCGTGTTTCGACGCGGCTTTTTGCACAAGTTCATGTTGATACCCCACCACCAACGCAACGTCATGTACGTTTTGCTGTTTTAACGAATGAAAAATGTTGTCCAGAAGTGTTGTTGAGCCGATGGGCAGCAGGCACTTGGGCTGATCCCAGCCCATCGGAGCCAGCCGTCGTCCCAAGCCCGCCGCTAAAATGATCGCCCGCATAAAAAAGATCACAAAGTTGAAATTAAGTCGGTTAATTCCCGGCGAATATCTTTCTTACCGCCTCGCAAAATTCCGTTGACCATATGTATCAACGGAATCGAAACGTCCAGCGACCAGAGGGTTTCGATCGTCTGCGACATGGCCACCCCCTCCACCGTCATGCGTACTTTTTCAAGCGCACCTTCGAGCGTCAGACCGCTGGCCATCTCCGCGCCGAGTCGGCGGTTGCGGCTATCCTTACTGATGCACGTCGTAATCAAATCGCCCGCACCGGATACGCCGAAAGCGATGTCTTCATCGATATCGAAAAACGAAGCGACGGTAGCCATCTCTTTCAAGCCCTGTGTCATCAACACACCCATGATGTTCGTGCCCATCTCAAGACCGTCAGCCATGCCCACCGCGATCGCCACGATACCCTTTAACGCGGCTAATATTTCGTGGTGAGACGGGTTGCGACTGATTTCAAAAGATATCACATCGTTTTTTAACGTGTCTTTTATCAATGCAAGCGTGGTCAAATCTTCACAGGCGAGCACCGCACGGGTCGGCAATCCATCTGCGACTTCGTTGGCGATGGTCGGGCCGGTGAGTACAACGACCGAAGATGCGGGGATTTCATTTTTAATAACAACACTCATGGTGCATTGTTGATCGACGTCGAATCCTTTGGACACACTGAGCACCAGTGGAGATGTTGTGTGCTGGGCTAACTCTTTGGCTGCACGTCGTACCTGCGACGATGGAACAGCCATTACAAAAAGTGTTTTGCTTTCGTCAAAGTCGCTCGCGTATTTTTCTTCGATTTTTATTTTTTGTGGGATGGGGTGATTGTAAAAGTGGCCGGGTTCATTGCGATGTTCGTTGATGCGCGTCGCTAAGGCTTCGTCGATGGTCCAGACGCGCACGGCGTGCTTTTTGGAAAACAGCACCGCTAATGCCAGGCCCCAATTGCCCGATCCGATGACGATAATTTCTTTTATTTCCTGCATGGATGTATTGTACAATCGCAACCAATGAATCACAAGAGTTAGTTGAATTATTAGAATCTATCACCCACCCATTTTGTGTGACAATCACAGGGAGTAACGTTACAATTTGCCCCCTTACTAAGGGGGCAATACAAGGGGGGTGTCTGTTCGTAATTTGTAATTCGTTGTTGCGGCCCCTCCCTCACGGTCGGGGTTCGGAAACATTAGATTCCGGCATAACACTGGCGGGCCAGCCGCCAGTGGCACCCCACAATTGGAATCCCAACCACTATACCACACCCACATCCATCAATACCCCGAAGCCTGGCCATCCTTGCGGGACTCGGAAGCGCCGATGT
>CBDTZI010000157.1:0-7595 GCA_965364865.1 uncultured bacterium
TCCAAACTCGACACATGGGGCCACAACAGGGATTTCGTAATGGTATTTTTTCTGGAATCGGTGCGGTCGACATGCCCCTGGATGGCGCCCCCCCTACCGCGATCACGGATGTTTCCGGTGGTAACACAAGCAACGAAAGCGACGACGCTCTGGATTTCTCCCGAACCACGCTGCAGGAAGAAGGCGTGGATGAGTCGGACGTGGTGAAAACGGATGGCCACTATCTTTACATGATCGACAACATCGGCATCCATAGCGTATTGCGTATCGTTGACGTGTCCAATCCCGCTGAAATGATCCTGCGCAGTGAAACATCGCTGGAAGGATTTGGTCACGATATTTATCTGTACGATGACAAGGTTATTTCACTCACATCCATCGGTGGTGGATTTTTTGGATTTATCGGCGGCGGAATCATGATTGATCCTCTACCCGCAGACGATGTTACGATGACCAACGTTGTCGATACCGGTGCTGTGGGATCTGGCAGTTCAGGCATGATGATGGACAATGACATGATGATCTCGGAAACAACCGTCATGTCGGAACCACAATACCACAGACCTCGAACGGTGGTTACGGTCATCAATGTTTCCGATCGATCGAATCCTGAGATTTTATCCACCACACGGTTCGATGGCTCACAATCCTCCAGCCGGTTCATCGGTGGAGTGTTACATCTTGTCGTATCCAATTTCCAGGGATACTACCTCGATATCATGCCCATGCTCGGCCAGGCTGGGTTGGAACTTCAATCGGTCGATGCTTCAAACCTGATGCCCAGATTTTCAAGGGTGGACGGTGACGACAACGATACCAGCGGCGAAGTGGTGACGTGGAAAAATTTGTATCGCCCGACCGATCCTGACGGGTTTGGCATGGTGACCTTGATCAGTGTGGACGTGGACAACGACGCGTCGTTCAGTTCGGTGGGCGTAGTCGCGGAACCGGGACTCGTTTATTCGTCGATTAATGCCATGTATCTGACAGATACCAATTACAACTTCAGCGGCAACACAAGAGAAACCACCGACATCTACAAATTCACCTACGTCGATCGCAGCGCGGAAGCCTCGGCCGCGGGAACCGTACCCGGTCGTGTGCTCAATCAATACTCGATGGGTGAGCACAACGGCTACTTGCGTGTGGCGACCACGCTGGGCCGCACGTTTTCTTTTTCCGGTCAAACGCAGGAAGCGGCCAGCGGGGTGTATGTGCTGGATGAAACTGGAACCGCCATGAACATCGTCGGCAAGGTGGAAAACATCGCACCGCGTGAAACGATCCAGGCTGCAAGATTTATCGGAGATCGCGGATTTGTTGTGACCTTTGAACAGATCGATCCTTTGTTTACGCTTGATCTTTCTGATCCGACGAATCCCAAAATCATCGGCGAGTTGAAAGTGCCCGGCTTTTCGACCTTTATCGTTCCCATGGATGAAAATCATCTGCTAACCATCGGCCAATACATCCCTCCGCCTGGTGAATTTGGCCCGTGGTCGGTGCAACTGTCCATTTATGATATTACCGATTTCGCCAACCCGACCGTAATGGATAACGTCATCATCGGAAAAGAACACGGTGCGTGGTCGGAGGCGATGAACAACCCCAAAGCGTTTACTTATTTTGCAGAGTCAAATCTGCTGGCTTTACCCGTTTCAATTACTGGCGGATTTACGTTCTTTGAAGACCCGTTTGTGGATATTGATTTTGATGATGTGGTTGCGGGTACCGACGGAGATTCATCGTCCAGTGCCGATGACAAACCACCAACCGATGTGGTGGTGGATATTGACATGGGCATCACGGTGATGCCTGAACGATTTGAGGGATTGGTTGTGTTTGAAGCCACGACCACCGACGGCTTTGTTGAAAAAGGTCGAATCAGTACGCGTTTTGATGATGTCGGTTATTATGGCTCTTCTTTCACACGCGGAGTTTTTGTGAAGGATGATGTATTGGCTGTTACCAATCGCGGTATCCGCGGTGCGCCGGTGGCCAACATCGAATCGATTCCGTTTGAATTGACATTACCCGATCTGGTTGCGGAGTAATTCCAAGCCGGTATGGGTTTGCGGTGTACACGAAATGTTTTACACGAAACAATTGAATAACTAGGAGTGTGGTTGTAAGACCCCTCCCACTTTACCTGAAGCCCGCGGGAATTATTCCGTGGGTTTTTTTATGGATACGATCAACCATTCTGCAACCAGATTGTGATGCTCAACAAATCGAAAAGAGAATTGTGATTTGACTCGATCGCCCGGCATTTATACGATGAGGATTCGATCCGTTTAGTAGCCAATAAAAAAATAACGCCTAAGAGGGAGAGTTTGATGAGCGTCGATCAAGATAAACTGAATGCATTTCTGGGTAAGATGGTGAGTGATATGGGTGCGGCTGCGGTTGGGCCGTTGGTGATTTTGGGTGACAAACTGGGTTTGTACAAAGCCCTGGCAGCCAAAGGACCATTAAACACAATCGACCTGGCTGAGCACACCGGAACCACCGAGCGATACGTTCGTGAATGGTGCGCGGCGCAGGCGGGTTCGGGATATATCGATTACGATCCCGCTGCGAAAAAATTCAGCATGAACCCCGAACAGCAAGCGGTGTTCGCCGACGAAAACAGCCCGGCTTGCATGACCGGTGGGTACTACGCGATCAGCTCTCTTTATGCGGATGAGCCGAAAATTTCTCACGCGTTTCAAAGTGGCGAAGGAGTGCCGTGGGGTGATCACAATGAATGTCTGTTCTGCGGGACGGAGAAATTCTTCCGACCGGGATACATGGCCAGCCTGGTCGCGGAATGGTTACCCTCGCTGGATGGCGTGATCGACAAACTTGAAAAAGGAGCTTCGGTCGCAGACGTCGGGTGTGGTCACGGTTGTTCGACGATGGTGATGGCGAAAGCCTTTCCCAAGTCGACCTTCATCGGGTTCGATTTCCACGAAGAATCCATCGTTTGTGCCAATCAGCTGGCAAAAGAGGACGGACTGAGCAATCTTCGTTTTGAAGTGGCGACCGCAAAGAATTATCCGAGCAGCGATTATGATATGGTGGCTTATTTTGACTGTTTGCACGACATGGGTGATCCGGTGGGTGCAGCCGCCCATACGCTGAAGTCATTGAAACCAGACGGTACGATGATGGTGGTCGAGCCTTTTGCCAACGATGAGTTGGAAGATAATTTGAATCCGGTGGGCCGCATGTATTACAGTTTTTCAACGATGATCTGCACCCCCGCTTCCATCAGTCAGGAAGTCGGCCTCGCACTCGGCGCTCAGGCGGGTGAAAAGCGTCTGAAGGATGTCATGCTCAGCGGTGGCTTCAAACAATTCCGCACCGCCACGACCACGCCGTTTAATATGATTCTGGAAGCGAAGCCGTGATAGTGTCTGAATATTTCAAGTCGCTCTAAGTGGTTACATACTACAATGTATGCCAACGTTCATGGCACTGATAACTAAGCTACATAAGAAGTGTTGGAAAAAATGGAAACCGCTAATATCGTGAACTGTTCGGGTTCGCGATATAGGCTCGGTTTTGTATTTGCAAGTCATAATAGCATGCGTTAAACCAACACTGTATATAATATAAAAATGTTGACTTTGATGTGCGTTTTCGCTACAATCGCGGCTATCTAACGGCCCGATACCACATCGCTGGTCGTGGGGTACGAGGGCCAACTCCAATGCAAGTTTGCTATACACAATATATTCCAACAGGGGAGATTGTATCTCGTATGCATGTATATCATTAGAGGGAGAAAGCAATGAACATCTTAGTATCACTTTGTATACTCATCGGTGGTTCTACGGTAGCACAAGTCGATAATTGTTGCAGTCCGGGATGCCTCAACTGCGATCCGGAATGCGTCAACGGCTGGTGCTTCGACGGTAGTTGCATATGCGATTTCCCTTGGGAGGGTGTAGCCTGCGAGATTGAGAGGCAACCAGAACCATGCGATCTTCCGTGTGAAAACGGATCGGAACCTGACTTCTTCTGCAATCGATGCCTGTGTGTCGTCGGCAGCAATTGCGGGGGAACGTTTTGCAACATTTGTTCTCCTATCCCTGTTTGCGATTCACCATGTCTCAATGGGGGGTTTTGCGTGGCGACGAACACTTGTAGCTGTCAGCCGGGGTGGATGGGACCTACATGCGAAGTGCTCATCGACGGGTGCAATCCGGCTTGTGCTCACGGAAACTGTGTGGACTTTTTCGGGAGCTTCAGATGCCAGTGCGACCAAGGGTGGATGGGATCGACGTGCGAGGAGTGTTCATTCGGGTTCGAAGGACCAAACTGCGATCCGATTCCCTGCGACCCGGAGTGCGTCAACGGAACCTGCCTCGGGGGGGGGTGTCAGTGCGATGATCCAGGCTGGGTGGGCGACGCGTGTGACGAGCCGCGTTGTTGCGATCCCAATTGCGTCAATGGACAGTGTAGGGGATTGAATGTTTGCGACTGTGACTCGGGTTGGTTGGGACCGCTCTGCGATATGCAACAACATCTCCGTGTTGACGCGATGCTGGAGGTATGCGGGGAAGGCGATCAACAAGACGAACAGGGTGCGCGAGGAGGTGGGAATGAATTACTTTCACTGCTTTCACAGGCAGTCACACCGCTATCGGTTTCAGGTGCTGGTGTAAGCGCTGTATGGAACGCACAACGGGCACAATCAAGCGTTGCCGCCGAGCGTAGAATGCAGGTAGCAACGACTTTCGCCGGATCGAACATCACCGATAATCTGACCGTCACCACTGTCCCAGCCAGGGGTTGTCTTGATTGTCGCCTTAAGTTCGATTTTGCATTGGTGCGTAACCCGATGGTGGATGTCCCTATCGTGTCGGCTCCGGGTTGGACCGATCAGGTTGCACGCGCAGAAACGATCTTCGAGTTCAATTTTGACTCATTTGGCTTCTCACGCGGCATAAAAGTCCGTCACGAATGGCGAAACTGTATGAAGTTTGAGCCATGCGTACCAGGTTCAGCTTGCGAGGTCTGCGAGGAAGGCATGTTCAAATTTCGTGACGGTGAGCTCTCGCAGAACGGTGGCTTAAACTTACAACTTTGTCGATCTGAGTTCGAGCCCAATGGCCAATGGCTGTGCAATGTTAACGATACCCCCACTCCGGGCGCAGACGCCTCACCGGATTCAACCTTTTCGATCCAGGCTATTATTCCTTTTGATATTCCGTTCGAAGTGTTTTATTCCATACAGTCGGCGTCAAATTTGTTTTGTCGGAGAGCAGCACTTAGCAATTGCGATATCGCCGGTCCGGGATGTCGATTTCTTACTTGCGCTTCAAACAGCCCGAACAGGAACGAAGCTTGCAGTGACTCCAGTGACTGCAATGGTGGTACATGTACTCCACCTCTTCAAGTTTGTGACGCACAAAGCTCGAATGCAGGCGATCCCTGTGAGTTTAACAATGATTGCAATGGCGGAGTGAACGGATTTTGTATCGGGGAATTCTTACCCCAAGCACCCTCCGCGAGTGTTCGTTCGGACGTCACATTACAGTTACTTAAGGTTAGCGTTGTCGAGCCCGTAATCATTAAAAAGAATCTTGTCTGGATCGAAGTGCCCGTGACCATCGAGTCGGATAGTGGATTCAACTATCTCAATCCCGGTTCGCCGATTGTATCGCCCGGTCTGTTATTAAATTCTCCAGACCTTGATGGCGACGGTGACACCGACTTGGATGACTTTAGCGCATTGCTTGGGTTCTTTGGCGGACCTGGTGACACAACACCACCGAAGGGAGTCGATCCGAGCGAATTATTCCTCGCGGATCAGGATGGCGACAACGATGTTGACCTTCACGACCTTGCAATACTCTTCGCCGCTATTAATCAGTAGCACGACATTTATTAGTCAAACATCAAATACATGATCGATTTAATCTGTTGTGCATGACAACGAATATTAATAGTTGTCACATTTGTGATACGCTATAAGTGATCCAGATCATAAGCGAAAATTACAACACACTGTGATTGCAGATACAAAATGCTGACCACTTTTTATTTTAGTTTTTAAATACGGCCAACTTTCGAGATCGACGTTACCGGGAACGGTTTTGCGAATTACTTCAAACCCATGATTCACCTCGGCCCGGTGAAAGACCTTAGCCACAAAGAATAGTCGCGTAAGTCCACATCACCGTCTCCATCGCAGTCTGAACCGCCGCACAGGTCACAAATTCCACAATCCACTGGACAGGTCTTGCAATCCTCATTATCCGTGCATGTGCCATTGCCGCAGCAATCTTGTTCAATCACGCACTCGCCATCGACACAAACTTCGCACACATCACACGTTACGCCCTTGCATGGGTCCGGACAGTTACCCGTAACGGTCAGTGTCAAAGGCCCCTTAGCATACGTAATGATGTCGTCAACGCCTGCACCCTAGGTGGCAGACGCCCACTTCGTAACCAGATCATTTTCATCCGTACCGAAACCGAAGTCCAGCACCATACCGATGTTCGGATCGTTGACGTTGGGAAGGTTCAATACGTCAAGCGTGTAGTTGCCGCAGTCTACAGGTAGCGTGACCACCATTCCGCCGAGTCGGTAAGGTATACCCGCTTCGATTTCAAACATGCCCGGCGTTGCAGACGGCTGGCTCCAAGAAGTCGCGGCTACCCAATCAATCAGCGGGATACCTGCTTGAAGGTTTGAGAAGTCAGAGTAACTACCCGTTGTCGAGCCAAACGCTCCAATGCCAATTGCCGGGTAAGTGCCCTGCGGGAGAATCCCGGCAATTATGATGGGACTGTAATCGAACCAGAAGTTCGGAATTCCGTCGAGAGGTTGTAGGACGCTGTCGATATCCCCGCCCAAACCCAGCTCTGGACTGGATGCCCGTGAGTCGATTTGTACAGCGCGAACCAGGAAGCTGGTATCCGATGTCACCATGACGTGCACCAGGATTGTTTCGCCACCCTGAAACGGACCGGACACCGGGTTAAAGATGCATCCGGTAATGCCATCGCATGGCGTGTTGCCGAAGTCCGTAATAACAAAATCCACTTTGGCACGGGCTAACACAACCGATGACATCGCGATCGACATGATAATAACTAATCTATGTTTCAACATTTCCTCTTCCTCCTCGAAAAAACCTACATCAATTACGGGTTTGTTTGGGTGACGAGACTGCTGCACTATTTTCTGGATTTATCTAATCCCATAGTATTTTTTCTTTTTATCACTAAAACCAATGTTCGCAAAGGGATGTGGCTTCTCGAACGAAAACGTTCCTGGTGAAGACCGGTGGGATTCTGTGCAAAGGCTACACAATTAGAGATGCCTATTCGTACTGATGAAATCTTAAACCTCACGTTGTCGCCTCCTGATTTATGGGTGGCACTAAAATTGTTATTTCAATATAGCATCATCAGCGGCATTTCACAACGAAAAACCTGTTTTGATGCTCAGGCTATAGGTTAATGTGGTTTTATCGGCTATGAATGCCATGAATTCGGCCTCGCGTCGGTGCCCAGGCAGGTGAAAAGAGACTCCGAGACGTCATGCTCAGCGGCGGGTTCAAACAATTCCGCACAGCTAGCACCACACCGTTTAAC
>CBDTZI010000158.1:0-7564 GCA_965364865.1 uncultured bacterium
ACGACATTCACGTTGGCAACGTGACGCTCTACCACTGAGCTACACCCGCATACAAGTCTGTACTGAGCGTAGTCACAGGCTGTGAAGTTGTCAAATCAGCCTGGTGCGACACCATAAAACCGTGCGAAAATAAGTAGAATAGACCGGTAACTCGAGCAGAAATTCGCGAATATCCTGGCAGTATGATCGGGAAAAAAACGGACTACAAATCAGATGGGGATAACATCGGTGTTGGGATTATTCGCACGGCTCGATCGAAGCGGACATGCTGCCCGCACATCGCTCAATACGCCAGTCACGGCCAAAACTATGAATCTGATCTCGCTTGAGTTCCGCCCGTTCCATCGTGGTGGTGTCGATAATCATTCGACCATCATTATCCACCGCAGAGGCTAACACATAAGATTTTTCAGGAGAGTAACCGAAGAGTTTTCGAATCATACCAATGACGTATTCGTAGGTATGGTCGTCGTCGTCGAGCAGGATAACATGGTACATCGGTTGTTTCTTCGTCTGTTTTTTGAATTCCGGCAAAACGAGTGTCGAAGTGTTCACGTCCGCTTGTACGGTTATTGTCATCGTGATAACTCTACTAAAAACATTGCAGTTCTTGCAACAGGTTCATGGAAAAATTCTTACAATGAACCAAGAACGGGCAGCGATTGTGTTCGTATCGGCTGCACCCCATGGCCTCTAAGCGTATCCTCGATCAGTTGACCGTGCAAGGTCAACGCTGTTGTACCCGTAATCCGCACATCCGCGAATCGTCCGATGTGTTCCTCTTTTCCCGGGAACACGATTATTTGATCACTGCGTGATCGTCCGACCAGTTGATCCGAGCGACGCCAGCTGATTTCCTCGCCGCGCGTCTGCTCTGCTTCTTGTGCCTTGATAGCTGCCTTGGAATAACCCTCGACCATCACTTCCATCGTTGAACCGATCCACTGTTGATTCGCCGCCGTGGAGATGTTTTCCTGCAGCTTCAACATCTCTGCGTTTCGATGACGCTTGATATTGTCCGGCACGTCATCCGTGTTACGTTTCTCAGCCACCGTATCGGGTCGCGGCGAATACTTGAACACGAATATATTCTTAAATCGGCATCGTTCGATCAATTTCATCGACTCTTTATGCTCATCTTCTGTTTCGCCGCAAAAACCTACAATAAAATCGCTGGCAATTTGAAGCTTGGGTACTTTTTCACAGGCCCGATCTATCAGCTCCATGTATTGACTTACCGAATACTGCCTGCGCATTCGCTGCAACACGGCGTCGCTGCCGCTTTGAACAGGGATGTGCAAGTATTCACAAACTTCGGGAACATCACGCATCACATCGAGAATATCATCTGTGAAATCTCCGGGGTAACTCGTTACAAAACGCACACGCTCGATGCCGTCGACCGCAGCTACCTGTTCAAGTAACTCCGCGAAACGCAAGGGCTTACCGTTTTCCTGATGGACGTAACTGTTCACCGTCTGGCCCAAAAGAGTGACTTCTTTGGCGCCGCTATCCGCTAACATTTTCGCTTCGTCAATAATTTGTGACGAGGGTCGGCTTCGTTCCGGACCGCGCGTAAACGGTACGACACAAAATGTGCAAAACTTATCGCAACCGCGCTGCACGCGAATATACGATTGTAAAACATTCGCTTCGGGTGCGGGTTCGCGCGATAGATCGAGCGCTTCAACGGAATCATATTCCAACGCCCGTTGAAGTGGTGTACTTTTTCTGGATAGCGATTGCGAAAGCGCGAACGCTCGATTTCGATTTTCTTGAACTTCTTGTATTAGTGCAGGAACCTTGTTGAGTTCGCCGGGTCCGCAGATCAAATCAACATGGGGCATTTTTGAAACGATGCCTTCGGGATCGCGCTCAGCCATGCATCCGATCACGCCTATAATCATGTCGGTTTTATTGTTTTTGGGTTTACGCAGCGCGCCCAACCGGGACAACACTTTTTGTTCCGCGTGGTCGCGTACGCTGCATGTGTTAAACAAAACCAGATCAGCCTGGGTCATATCGAGAACCGGTTCATATCCCTGCGCGCGAAGTTGGCCCATGACCAGCTCACTATCGAGCACGTTCATCTGACAACCCATAGTTTCGAGGTAGACCGTTTTACGAATCATCAACTTTTCCAGAGGAATAGCCCAAGCCTTTTGCGACGCGTAGTATACAAAAAATAGTCAAAAACAACAAATCGCACGACTGAAGCTACTTCGCGGACGATAAGAATCATGCCTCACATAAGCGTGGAGCATTCCACCTGTTCCAAACCGCGACCGTGATAATCAATTGCATCAACAATCATTTGTTTCATCGGCTCGGCTGTTCGTCCCGTAGGGACAGTATGATATTAGCCCAGCGATTTATCGCTGGGATTGCGAACGCTTCAAAGCCGTTTTAGTCCCGTAGGGACGAATGAAAGTGTATCAATCCATTCAGCCGTCCCTCCGGGACTTTCCCGGTTATAGGCACCATTCACCCAGCCATAAATGGCTGGGCTAAATTCGCAACGCCCCTCCGGGGCGATTTGGATTAATTCACGGACAAGCGAAGCTTGTCCGTGGCACCCACATTCCAATCCACGCCGCATTTTTCCGAACCATGACCGTAAGGTAGTGGCCAGGTCGCTGGTGCGATCCCGATAACTATCGGGACTTTCTCGCAGCACAATAGATCAATGGAACGAGAAAGGATTCTCGTTCGAGCGTAGATTCTCGTTCCAGCGAGTATAAACACCCCGCGCTACACAGTCTTACTTATGTGGATGATTCGTGTTTGGCTTCCGGCATCGCACGAAGAGCAACATGGTACATGATCCAATCAGCCAGGCGTCGCGAAAATCGACGAATGATCGTAATGCTAATTCCGTCTACCGTTAACGTGATCTCACGTTTACGTTTGCGCGACGCCCGTACGATCGCCCGAGCAACGCGCTGCGGTGAATACTGTGTTTGAGCCAAGCGGGATGTTTTCGTATCCACCTGGGCAGCCACATCAAAAAAATCACTGTTTGTGGAGCCCGGTGCGATCAGAATCGCGTCCACACCCGTTCCCCGTAGTTCCATTCTCAATGCGCTGGTCAACCCGTTTACCGCGGATTTGGTGGCGCTATAAATCCCCATGCGCGGAATGGCTTGATAACCCACGACCGAAGAGATGTTGATGATCTGCCCGTGACCCCGTTCAAGCATCTCCCCCAGCACAGCCTGGATCATGGCGATCGGAGCTGCGAAGTTGAGCTGCAACATACGATCGATGTGTTCCTGCGGCGTGTTCAACACCGACGCGAAACTCGCCCATCCCGCGTTGTTGATCAGAATATCGATCCGGCCAAATTTTTCTCTCACGGTTTGCAAGGCTGCTTCGCGTTGGGCGGCGTCGGTCACGTCCATCATCACGGGCAAAATGCGATCTCTACCCAGCTCATCCGCCAGCGATTCAAGCTTATCCATTGACCGAGCCGCTGCGACCACCCAACATCCCGCCCGGTGAAATTCGATGGCTGTTGCTCGACCGATCCCGCCCGATGCACCGGTAATGAACACCACTCGATCTTTCAACAAATATCCCATTGCTGTTTTTCCTTTTTTTTGCTAAGGATATTACAATTCAAGACTGTAGTTACGATACTTCCCCCCTTTATAAGGGGGGATTGAGGGGGGTAAAGCGTATACACGAAATCCTTCCCCAGCCCCTCCTCTGCAAGGAGGGGAGCGAATTAAACAAACGATCTTCTGATGTCGTGATTAGCCTGCAGCCAGATGGAGTATTCGTCAACACCTGGTGCTGGTTCGTGAATCCTTTCTCGCACCCATAAATATGGACCAATCGTCAACCCAAAAAGTAGTGGTCAAACATCCCGGATGGGGTTATGCTGATTCTGTAGCGTCGGGGCTTGTCCCCGGCGCAGGAAAAATCGTTAATTTCAGTTTTTATTCGTCGCTCAGTTGAGGGCAACGCTACTTGATGGTTGAGTGCTCCCAAAGCCGATTCGCGGCTGACACTTGATGTAGAACAAAGGATTTTTTCGTGTTGACGCTCACTTTTCTAGGCGTAGGTTCTGCGTTTGCCAAGCGAAATTTTCACTCGAACGCGCTTGTCGAAGCCTGGTCGAATAGCCCCGACCGACAAGATACGCCGGATGACAACCTGTTAATCGATTTCGGTGGCACCGGTCCGCTTGCGTTGAATCAACTCAAAAACATGGATGGGTTTTCCTATCTGAATCGCGACGGTGCGATATTTTACCCAGCCATCAAACGCATCTTCATCACGCATCAACACAGCGATCACATCGGCGGGCTGGAAGAGCTGGGTACGATCAATGCGTATGTCTACAAAGATCCCGTCACCGGCGGTGGATTCAAACCCGAGTTGCTGATTCATCCGAATCTGTTGGATCGGCTGTGGTCGCAATCGCTATGCGGTGCGATGGGTTCGCGCGATGGACTTGTGGCTACCCTTGAAAACTTTTTTAACGTGCAACCTGTGTTCACGCCGGGCGAAGGCCAGCCGGATCGCTTTACGCTTCTGGATCGATATCGTTTTACGCTGTTTCCCACGGATCATGTGAAGGTGCAGGAAAAGTATGACTTTCCCAGCTTTGGATTGTTTGTAACCGACGAATCAAGCGGGAAGTCAGTTTTTTATTCGGGTGATACGCGGCATGAAGATGCGGCTTACACCGAAATGATGAACCAGGCTAAAACCATTTTTCATGAAGTACAATTGGAGGATCAACCTCAACCCGTACACGCGCTGTTGTCGCAGTTGTTGACCCTGCCCGAATCCATTCGGCAAAAAACATATCTATATCATTACGGTGACCGCTGGGACGACGGCGTGTATGACCACATCGCCGAACAGTTCGCCGGCTTCGCCCGCCCACATCAGCGGTATGTTTTGTTTGAGTAAGTTTATAATCCCACTCTTGGACGCATCCCTATCTCATTATTCAAACGGTCGGCCGAAGTAGGTCATCAGCCACAGGGCGAGAAGGTAGACGCTGATGAGCGATTGAACACCGGTGATGAATCGCACCCATCCGGTAGCCCGCAGCGTATACTCTCGACATTGCATACGCGTGATCCAGTTGCCGACGTTGATCTCACGAAAACCGACGCGAAAGGATGTCAACAAACTAAAATAGATGGCTGCAAAGACAGTTCTACGAAACCGTTTGATTCGACCACGAAATTTGGTGGCTGGCCCTTTATACAAGAGCACTCGGAAGCGGCGTTTTCTGTCCCGGTTCGGACTTATGCTTTCGTCTGCGAAGTCGAGCCAGATGTCGGATCGAGAACGCCTGTGCTTACGCCGCAGAACTCGAAAATAGGGAAAGGCGAAAACTAAAACGAGTATGACCATGATCTGCAAAGGCCTGGCTGGCAACATTCCGTACTTGTATGTGTGTTCGAATAAGATGTAGTTAAGCGCCGCGTCAAACAAATCACCAATTCCATTTGGATTTTCCCACATCTTTTCGTATCGATTATGGAGGATGGCGTAATTGACTTCGCGTTCCCGGCGTCGCAAACCTGCTTCGCGCAACGCCGTACGCAATTCGACCAGTCCAGCCGGGGATGTGCTATATTGCAGTTTGTCGAGATTTCGAGCCGACGCCAGAAAAGGAATATAGGGCAGTGTTGTTAACATGGGTTCGTACATGGTGCCATCGAAATTGACTCCTGTCATATTTGCGTTAGTTAGATAGGTATCCATTATCAAAGCCCCACTAAGGTCGGCACTATATAGAAATGCCCCACTAAGGTCGGTATTAATAAGTTCAGCTCCATTAAGGTTGGCGTTGAGAAGTTCGGCCCCACTAAGGTTTGCCACCATAAGTTCGGCCGCGATAAGTTTGGCACCGGTAAGTTTGGCACCTCTAAGGTCGGCCAAATTTAGCTTAGCCCAACTAAGGTCGGCTGAGGCAAGGTTGGCCCCACTAAGGTTGGCACCGCCAAGGATGGCCCTAATAAGGTCGGCTGAGGCAAGGTTGGCCCCACTAAGGTTGGCGTAGGTAAGGTTGGCCCTAATAAGGTCGGCCCCATTTAGATTAACCCCACTAAGGTTGGCGTCGATAAGGTAGGCGTCGGTAAGATTGGCTCGCTCGCCCTCCCTTTTATCCGTTTCCACCCACAACTTATGCTTACGCAAAATCTCATCGAGGTCGGCGCGGGTGAGGATGGAACCATCATAGCGCATACCCGTCCACTCTTTTTCCACCTTTTCTTGATCCTGTACAGTGGAATTGGGTTTGGTGCTATCAGCGCTTTCTTGTCCGTGAGTGGACGGCGTGACAGTGAGAAAACTCATGTACATCACACCCAAAACGAGTACGCCCGCTAATTTTCTATTCATCGTAGTTGCTCTTTAGTCCGTGAATTGGAGACGGTCTGCGACAAGTCTAACTTCTAAGGTCGGTCAAACAAGTTCGTATGTCGCAATGTTGGATGCATATTATAATAACCCGGCTATCGAGTGAAAAGATACCTAATTAGGGTACACTGTATTGAATTATGGGCAGGAAGTTTTGCATCTGGCAAAGTCGATTTGTTCCGAGGGGATGGTGATGGAGTATGTGACGATTGCGATATATGTCCCGGATACGACGACGCGGAACCATGCCCGATTCCGACCGTTTCCCAATGGGGCGTTATCGTGATGTTCCTATTAACCTTAACAGCCGGATGTGTTGTTATTCGCAGACAATCCATGGTAAAGATCTCACGTTTATGAATAAATGTTATTGAGCGATTTTTTAAGCCTGAAAGGCTTCAAAGATAGTAGCTGTGGGTCAGTCCGCCGCAGGTGGAAGCCACCCACGGATGGTGTGATCTCTACGTCGATTCAACCCTGACGGGGTTGCAGAATTATGATTGATCGAATCGTAATCGTGTGGCGTTATACATTCTTCAACCCTTACAGGGTTGGGTTTGTGTAGTTTGTACCGGTGGCGTCGCTACGCTTGCCACCGGCTATTATCTGGCAGGCTTTCAGCCTGCTAACGACAAAAACAAACAACAACGGCACAGCTATTCCAGTTTCTTGTCACTCGTTTCCAGGTGACCCCTCTCAATCCCCCCTTGAACAAAGGGGGGAAGCTGGTTATTTACACCCATCCTCGAAGTTTACAGGCTTCAGCCACTCTAGTGACGGAGACCATGTAAGCAGCCAATCGGTTATGCACCTTATGCTTGGTGGACATATCGTGGACCGAATGGAAAGCTTTGGTCATGATGGCGTCCAGTTGTGTGTAGACATCTTCGAGGGTCCAGTAGTAGTTGTAGGTGTTTTGAACTTGCTCGAAGTAGGAAACCGTGACGCCGCCGGCGTTAGCCAGGAAGTCTGGAATGATGTAGGTGCCTTTTTCGAAGAGAATTTTATCCGCCTCGGGCGTAGTTGGTCCGTTGGCGAGTTCGCAGATGATCTTGCAATTGAGATTGCCTGCGTTTTTCTCGGTGATCACGCCCTCAAGAGCGGCTGGGTAGAGCACGTCGCATTCGAGTTCGAGAATGTCTCCGTTGGAGATCGGTTGCGAGCCGGGGAAATCAGC
>CBDTZI010000159.1:0-7557 GCA_965364865.1 uncultured bacterium
GTCCGTAGGGATCAGGTAAAGGCGGAGGCGGCACCAAAACAACAGACTCAGCCACCGCCAACCCCGCTCGCACCCCCGCGTGCATCATCGAACTCCAATCGGCATGGGCTACGGATGCGTACATCATCACGATAAATCCTGTTATCATACTCTTTGTATAAAATGACATGTCCGCGCGCTCCTTTTTCAGACCTGAATCCTCTCCCATAATAAAAAACGTCATCTGCGCAGAAATTCAGACACGAAATCCATAGAAATATCATGAAGAGGTATGGACCTCCCGCCTGAAACGTCCAAACATGACATTCTGTGACAGAAATAGCTATATTTTCAAAATTGATGTAATAAAGGTATGAATCGTCACAAGTAAAAACGACAACAAATTGACACACATGCCGGGCCTGGAAGCCCAGTTACACTTCGATCTTGTCGATTTTGACTTGCAGAAACTTCTGACGATGGCCCTTCTTGAGCGCATAGTCTTTACGGCGGCGGTGTTTTTGAATCGTGACCTTGTCACCCTTAAGGTCTTGACGCACGATGATAGCTGTGACCTTGGCACCCTCAACCACAGGCTGTCCAACTTTCGCACCCTCTTCGAGATCACCGACCAAAAGAATACGATCGAACTCGATGGTCTTGGCTTCGGGATCAAGGTCCTTACGCTGAACCTCTAAAACCTGACCCTCTTCCACGCGATATTGATGAGCCCCGTCACTGATAATTGCGTACACGTCACCGCTCCGACAAAAGTTGAAATTGCATCAAAAAGGCCTAACCACATGAGGCCGAGCCGCGCATCATGACCGATTACCGTGAAATCGTCAAGCCAAACCGAATAACACTGACGGATCACGATGCATCGGAGCCAGTGGCACCCGTCCATTAAGGAAATTGCAGGTCCAGAATCTGCATTTCCACCGATCTGTTACCTCGAAATTCGTTAATCATAGGCTCAAACGCCACCCGGCAGCGGCGATGCTGCTTCAAATCCTCAATTTTATCGCCCAATCCAAACCCGATCGCCCGCATCTGCACACCACCATCCATGAACGACGCCTGCAGGTGTGCCTCGTTTCGACCCACACAGCGAGGTTCGCCAGCTAATTCGACCCAACGCGTGGCCAGTCTGGGCTTGGGATTGCCCGCCCCGAATGGCCCCATTTCGGAAATCACGCTCACCGTCCCCAGCGTCATCTCCTCCAGCACAACCTCCGCATCAATCCTAAGCGTCTCCACCAGATCATCCCCCGTCAGACGTTGATTGGCGACCGCGACAAAGGCTTCGGTGAACGCCTCCACTTTGTCCGATTCGATATTCAACCCAGCCGCCATCGCATGACCGCCGTAGGAAATCAGATGCTCTGAACAAGCGGAAAACGCCTCCGAAAGCTTGAAATGTTTTATGCTACGGGCTGACCCTTGCCCTTTTCCGTTGGTCAACGCGATGATCACCGCCGGCCTATGATATCGATCCACGATCCGAGATGCGACGATCCCCACCACGCCCGGATGCCATCCTTCGCAGGCCAGCACAATCGCACGCCGTGCGTCGGAAGCCAAATCATGGGCTTCGATTAATTCGCATGCGCGTTTGGTAATTTTTCGTTCCGTAGCCTGTCGAGCTTTGTTTTGATCTTCCAGGTACATGGCGATTTCGTGGGCGCGGTTTTCATCCGCCCGGGTGAACAACTCCGCGGCCAGCCGTGCGTGACCCATACGACCCGCTGCGTTGATTCGCGGAGCCAGCTTAAATCCCACATCGTAATCGCTGATCCTGTCACCGGTTAATCCCGCACTCGCAATCAACGCTTGTACCCCAGGGATTTTTGACTTGGGCAGCGTTCTTAATCCGTGCCTGGCGAGAATCCTATTTTCACCTATGAGTGGTACGACATCCGCAATCGTTCCCAGCGCCGCCAGCGGCATAAGCTCCATCAGCAAATCGCGATACTCTGACGTGACCTTGTCTTGGCCGCTGAGATTTTGCGCGATCGACCAGGCTAGCTTGAAGGCTACGCCCGCACCGCAAAGATGAGGATTGGGATAGGAATCATCGAGCGCGGGATGCACAATCGCCTCTGCATGTGGCAATGGCTTAGTAAATTCATGGTGATCCGTAATCACCAGCTTAATCTTCTTTTTGCGAATTTCGTCGGCTACTTCGACCGCGGTGATCCCGCAATCCACCGTAATAATTAACCCCACTCCGCTGTCGATCAGCCGGTTCACCGCTTCGAGATTTAATCCGTATCCCTCCTCGATCCGGTGGGGAACATAAAACGTAACCTCCGCCCCGGCTTTGTGCAGAATGTGCCAGAGAATAGCCAACCCGGTCGTTCCATCTACGTCGTAATCGCCGTAGATCACGATTTTCACTTTGTCCCGAACAGCCTGCACAATGACCTGTGACGCTTGTTGATTGCCGGGCAGTAAATCTGGTGGGTGTAAGTCTCTGAGTGGTGGAGCCAGGTAGGAATGGCTTTTCGATTCGTCATTCAAGCCACGATTGATCAGAAGTTGAGCCACCAGCGGAGGAATCTGACACGAACGAGCCAAGGTATCCCGATCCGCAGAAGCTGACTGAATTATCCATTTTCTGTTCAAGACGTTCCCTCGACGAAAAATTTTATTACTTTATCCGATACGACTCACAGGACCCTCATGGTCTGCCATACCGATTATCCTGTATTCCATTCCAAGGGGAAACCCGTGATCCCACATAGAAGCCTCCATAGCGTGTTTATTCGGGCTATCGGTCTTAAACACACGACGTTCTACACCCGATATTGCTTGCAGTACGATTTCGCCAGCCCAACACACCGGAATTTACAGTTGATCCGCTTCTTATAGGGTTCTATACTTGAGCATGTCGAACATGTAAACCGGTTATTTCAAACGGACCAATTATATTCAATTTGAATCATTCGGTGCTAAGGAGAGATCATGGCGTCAAAAACACTCGAAGGTAAATGCGTTCTCATTGTTGACGACGACAGAGATATGGTCACCGCTTTGGAAACGGTCATTGCAGACACTGGTGCAACTATCGAAATCGCACACGATGGCAACGAAGCCATCGAAAAAGCGACCAGCTTCTTACCCGACATCGTGGTACTCGACGCCATGCTCCCCAAACGTAGCGGGTTTTTAGTGTTGGAAAAACTCAAAAACAACGGCAAAAAGAAGGGATCGAAACCCTTTGTGATCATGATCACCGGCAACGAAGGCAAACGCCATCAGATGTGGGCGGAAAGTCTCGGCGTGGACGGATATCTCAACAAACCATTCAGAATGGAAAAATTAATCGATTCTCTCGAAAAACTGGTGTAATTTTTTTACCCCTATGACACCGTTGGACTCATTACAGACAACCCTAACCATCTTGTTGTCAGTTCCTACACTTCAAAATGTTTGAGGTTGATGATACGAAAACCGACCGTGGATCACCAGTGTCGCCGCGATCATCAATAACAAAACCATCACCATTAATGCCCACGTTGATGCAGCGGGAACTTGATTTACTGCTTGAAGATGGATATGTGCTACCCACGCCTCTCTGCTTTCATCCAACCTTAACCCATCACCCACTAGCGTAGAAGCGTCATCAGAAATCGCTAATATTCTGATATTAGTCCACTCGGATAAATCAAAACCGTAATCCTGAGTTAACACATCTTCGATCAATCTTATTCCGTGATCGGCATCCCAAATCATACCGCCCAGCTGCGTATTTCCGACCACAATACTACCATCACTGGATACGTCCTGGGCTACGCTATACCAATCTTGACCATGGGATGGATCCAGAAAAACCACACCGCTTTCTTGCGACCATAGGAAAGCTTCTTCCGTAAAGGGCGTATCGTCTGTTAATCTTGTCTGACCTACAATGGTATTCCCATCCGCCGAAATGCCCCATGCAATAGCATAAAACTCTCCACCGGGAATGTCACCCAGACCAAACATGCCTTCACTTTGTGTCCAGTAAAATGGCGCTACTCCTAATTCCGTTCCGTCAAAACTGATACCGCACGCAACCAACCCGTCCGAAGAAACATCTAACGCAAAACTGTCCAGAGGATCAGAAGGTAGCCAACCCAGCCCGACCATCCCGGTTTCCGCCGTCCATCGAAAAGCCTCGGTCGGCCCGGTGAGTCGGGCAGAGCCTACAATCACAGAACCATCCGCTGACACCCCATTTGCACGACCAGTCACCGACATACCTTCACCATCCAGCAGTGGTACCATTCCCAATTCAGATGTCCATCGAAAAGGTATCTCTGTTCCGTCACGTCCAACAACCATGGAACCATCGCCCGAAACAGCTTGGGCTATGCTGAAAATTTCGCCACCGTCCAGATCACCCAGACCCACCATGCCGGTTTCCAGCGTCCAGATAAAAGCTTCAATAAGATCTCCCGACGCAACGGACCGACTAGCGCCCACCACTACACTGCCATCCGCGGAAACATCGTTCGCCCAACTCTGTTCACTCCCGCCCGGCAAATACCCCAGCCCCATGAAAAACGGTTCGTGCCCATTCGTGCGCGGAGCAAGCAGTAAGACGAGATTGACAGAGAAACAAATGACTAATTTTTTTCGATAGATCAATGACATCAACAACCCCCATTGCTTATGTGTCCATGCAGCCAAATGAGCCCGAGTATTGCAAGAATTTGCAAAAGTGATTCATCACCAGCCTGGTTTCAGGATAAGACATTCGCCCATTCAAATGCAACAAAATTCCATAGAATATTCATTTTATTGACTTCCAATGCCCCGTACGTTTGGCCAGGTCGAATTTGACCGCCAATAATCCGATTTTGGCCAAATTACCATGCATAGGTAGAATTATTTTTTATTCTGAAAAATCGCAACTATCGACGTGTACGTGGATAGGATAATTGTTCGATAATATCATCAGGAACCCATACCAGAAAGGAAGTCGAACCTCGAATGAAATGTAGCGGGCAAACACAATTGATCTTATCCGCTTTCGTTTGTTTCGCCGTACCCGTTCTTACTGCACGATCCATCTACGCGCAACCCGATCCACAACCCGCAAATGATAACGAAGAAGTTACAGTACTGTACATCGACGACGCACACGACCTGCGCATGGAAGGTCAATACGATCAAGCCATCGGAGTATATAAAAAACTTGCGAGTGATCCGGTCGACGGATTTGAAGCCCAACTGGGTTTGGCGCAGTGTCTGCTGGAAACCGGAAAATACAACGAAGCACTAAGCGTCCTCACCCAGCTCGGCGACAAGCGATCCGCAAAAAAACATTACAAACTCGCACAAGTCTACAACCAGCTGGGCCGGTATTCAGAGGTCTTAAAAAATACTCAGGCCGCAATTAAGATCGACAAGAATCATGCCGCCGCTCGCAGGCTACGTGCCCAGACGCTGGAACTCCTCGGCAAGAAAAACACAGCCATCGAAGCCTATCGATGGTTCGATCGTCAAATTGTCAAACGAGCCGAGTTACCCCGTGATCCCCAGTGGATCACCGAAACCGCTTTGGGATTTTTACGTTACAGTGTGCTCACCCAGACCAACGTACCGGATCGTACACGACATGTGCTCCATGAAATGTTGCAGATGGTGTATAGCCGGTTAGATCGCGGCTATTGGCCCGCCCGCATCGCCGCAGCCGACTTGATGCGCGAACGATATAATAACGACAAAGAAGATGGGAGTGTTTCGGATTACATCGCTGCCCTCAAAATTAACGAAAACCTTATCCAGGCCTACGTCGGATTGGGTGAAGTCGCGCTGGATCGATGGGCGTTTGAAGAGGTGGAAAAGCAGGCAAACCTGGCTTTAGAAACGAATCCCAATTACGCACCGGCGATCCATTTACTCGCTAAAAAATTCATGACCGAAAGACGTTACACCCAGGCGATCGAAATCTGTGAGCGAGCGCTGAAAATTAATCCCCACGATATTGTCGCCCTGTCCATTAGTGCCGCTGCGGGTTCCTGCATGTACGATCAACCCCATGTGGACCGTTTGATGGAGCGCGTACAAAAAATAAATCCGCACTGCGCACTCTTTCATCAGACGATGGGCAACGCCCTTTCCGGCATCCGCCAATACGCCGCTTCGGAAACGGCCTTCAACAACACGTTGGAAATCAATCCAACCAACGCCAACGCTCACACCGAACTGGGCATGATGTACATGCAATGGGGATACGAAGACAAGGCACAAAACGCACTCGATTCCGCATGGGTGCTGGACCCTTTTAACAAACGTACCAAATTCACCCTCGAACTGCTGGATATTTTGCAAAATTTCACCCGGTTTGAAACGGACAATTTTATTATCAAATACGATGACAGCCGTGATCCGGGACTGGGCGAATACGTCGCCAGTTATCTCGAAGACATCTACAAAGAAGTCACCGAAGATTTTAAGACTCCGCTACATGAAAAAACAATCATCGAATTTTTTCCGACACATCGACAGTTCGGTGTGCGCATCACCGGCAAACCCTGGATTCATACCGTCGGCGCCTCCACCGGTACGGTCATCGCGATGGACTCACCCCGTGCAGCCCGAGCTATCACCGGCGCCTACAACATCGCCAGCGTACTCAAACATGAATTCACCCATACCGTCACACTGGCCGCCACACACAACCGCATCCCGCATTGGTTTACCGAAGGATTAGCGGTGTACGAAGAAGATGGCCCGAGAAAATACACCTGGAGTGAAATGCTCACGCTATCCCTACGGCACGATGAACTGTTTACGCTCGAATCGATCGACTGGGGATTTATGCGACCTCGCAAACCCAACGACAGACAGTTAGCTTATGCCCAGAGCGAATGGATGTGCGAATTTATCATTGAACGGTTTGGGTACGACAAAATCCACGCCATGTTAAGCCGATACCGAAACCATCAAACACAACAACAGATCATGCAGGAAGAACTGGGGCTACAGCTCGAAGAATTTGACAAGCAATTCCGCCAATGGGCATCAAAACAGGTCGAGCGCTGGGGGTTTGACACCACACCGGCTGAAGATGTCAACGCACTGCGCGAACTGGTCGGCGTGGAACCGGATAACCCAAGCCTGCAAGGACGATTAGCCAAGGCGGAATTGGATCACGGAAATATCGAACAGGCACTTACCGCAGCTCGGGTCGCACTGGAACTTGATGAAAACGAACCTCGCGGGCTGGATGTGATGGCTAACATTCTCTACGCCGTGGTGCAGGAAACCGAGGACGAAAAAAAACGTGACCGATACGACAAGGAAGCGATGCCCGTTCTCGAAAAAATATTGACCCTCTACCCGAAAAACATCATCGGTCCCAAGTATGCAGCTGACATCGCTTTGCACCATCAAAAGTGGGATCGTGCGATCGAAATGCTGAAAAAACTTCAACAACTCCGCCCCAACGATCCGACCAGCTGGCGAGGATTAGCCGGAATCTACCTGCAGCAGGGAAATGAAACACTGGCGTTACCCCAGTTGGTCGAGTTGGCCAGAATGGACGATACCGATATCGAGGTCGCGGCCCAACTTGGATCCATG
>CBDTZI010000160.1:0-7520 GCA_965364865.1 uncultured bacterium
CTGTATCCTGAATGACCAACGTGTTTGGGTCAGTAAGGGTAAAGGTGAAATTCGCGGACAAATCAGCACCAAGAACACCGCCAGCGATCATTTCCTGAATCAGGATTTCGCCCGCTACAGGAGGGTTTGCGACGGGGTTATCAAATGTCAATACCACGATGTTTTTCAAGGTACGCCATAGCGTGAGGTTATTCGGATCATTCGGATTAGGATCCGCATCGACTACTGTGCTGCCACCGGCACCAACATCAAACGCAAATGAGCCACCGGTAAGATCAGCTTCTCGCCATGTAGTCAGCGGTGATGTTCCCGCGAGGCCGTAACCAAAACGAACCTGTCCACCGCGATCGGCATCCGCGTCACCCGAATTCAACACGTCCAGGGTATAACTGCCAGGAGCGCCGGGCATGGTAATGTCAAACGAGCCCACCTTCACCGCACTGCCATCACCAGGAAGCAGAAACTGATCGGTCATGTTCAGACCGAGGTCCGGGGTGGTTAAATCACCAAAGTAGGTGTTGGATCTGCGTGAATCCACAGAGTAAGGAAAATGGTTTACCGTCGCCATCCAGGCTTCCGCCGAGGGACTACCCAGAGCGGCATCGCTGGTAGCAAAGTCTAATTGTATCATTCTCAAGTATTGGTCAATGTCCGTCGGTGTTTGTGACAACATCACATCAACGGTAACAACCTGACCTGTCCCGAATCCAGCACCGCCGCCCCCACAAGGCGCGAAAGGACCACCGCCACCGCCACCGGCAGGGACGAGTTCTATGTGTGCACCGGCTTGCACCATGGCCGCCATACCAAGCACCAGACTCAAAGTTAATCCGCGTCTAAACATTACCGTTGCCTCCATACGTAAACACTTCTTTTTGTAATTAGGGGATTCTCGCCCAAGAGTATTGGAGCTAAACATCCCCTCTTAATAGATTCTAGTTAAGCTCAAACCGCCAGGCTTGAGAGAAACCCCTCTCCGATTCGGCACCCATCATTACCCCACATAGGCTTACGACCGACGCGATGGATACCACTTCGGCTCAACGCCAATTTAAGCCTATTCAGGGTCGAGAGTCAAGCCACTTCCCCTATTTTCAGAACAATTTTTCGTGCCACCCCCCGTCAGTTACCAAAATCGCAGGTCTGTCCAAAATATTACTCCGCCATGCACCCGTTCACCCATTTGAAAACGACCCATAAAAACAGTCGAAAACCCGCCTGAGGATCAAAAACCAAGTAAAATGAAGACGATTGACGAAATTTTGAATGTGTGATGTCGCGTGAAATCGCAGACAAGGATACGAACTGTAGACGAAAATGATCCTCGAAAAATTATTATTTATAGGACGTTTGAATATCGAACGACTACTAAAATTAGCTCACCCGGTGAATCATCCCATGTGATCTTCTGTTTCTTTATCTTCCAGCAAATATTCATCACAAACACAATGTTGAATAGTAAAAAAGAGCAATCCCTACAAACACCGTTGTAAATCCATACCCCACTATCAGGATGAACCACAAGAACGCATTCCGGACATCACATCAAGACCTACAAACCGAGCCTGATATAAAGTAAACAAATACGGACAGGTTTCAATCGAAGAAAGGAGAGATTACAGCGGTGCGATTTGAATTTCGATCTCTTTTTCAAGGTGATAAACGTCGCTCCAGACCTCTTCCAGAAAGACGGGAAGAGAGGAATCCTCAGAAATCGAATCCACCGAGCCCAAGGTATGATTTAATGTAGAAACCAGGGCACGAACGCCTGCCCACTGCGCGACACTCATCGGATTATATTTTCCGGAACTGGCAACGCGAATACAAATACTACGGGGTAAATGTGTCGAAGGCGTTTGCGATCGCCACCTTCCGCCACGAAAAATATGACCCGTTAAATCTACGATAAAATGAGGTGGATCATCATCGGAACTGGCGGCCAATAATTTACTGCTACCCATGACCGCAGGGCCTGATAAAATTTCGATATCAGCCCATCGCTGAAATTGAATCTGAACGTCCTGGTTCACGATAGTGTCAGCCTGTGACAGCAATTCATCCACAGAAAGCACAACCACGGGGATTTCGACGGAAGGATCCACCCAACCCAACAACAGGGAAGCGGACGTCATCGCCACCGCCAGACAGCAAAGTGTATTAAACATCCGTGTAGGTTGATTCATGATCCCAGCATACTCATGAAAAAAATGATCGGGGCGATCCGTCGCCACCCTACCGTGCAAAGATGACGGTCCATAGCTTTGCAACACGAATTAGAAAGTAAATCTTTGAAAAAAGCCAGAACGCTGACAGTTTGAAATCTCTGATAAGAACATCATCGGCGAAACTCACAGAATTTCTTTTGACGAAATATCTGCAAATTCAACATCAAACATTTATGAAATGGAAGTCCGTCGAAGCGAATCAATGCTGTGAATTATTTTTATGCGTAAATTTTATTTACCACAGTAATCAATCATTCTCGCGATTTCGGTACGCAAATCCTTGCGGTGTACGATTCGATCTACGAAACCGTGATCGAGCATGAATTCAGCGGTTTGAAAGCCTTCCGGCAGTTCCGCATTGATTGTATTGGCGATGACTCGCGGGCCGGCAAAACCGATCATCGCTTTGGGTTCCGAAATGATAATGTCACCGAGGCTTGCAAAACTCGCAGCCACACCGGCGGTGGTTGGATCGGTGGCAACCACAATATATAGGCCCTTCGCTTCGTCCAGTTGGGCGAGCGCAGCTGATGTCTTGGCCATCTGAACCAGAGAGATCATGCCCTCCTGCATGCGTGCACCGCCCGATGCGGTGACGATGATCAGCGGAAGATTTTCCTCGATCGTTCGCTCAATCGCACGGGTAATTTTCTCACCCACTACCGTACCCATCGAAGCCATAATAAAGCTGGGGTTCATCACCGCCAAAATGATTGATCGGCCTCGAATAAACGCCCGCCCAACCAGCACGGCGTCGGTTTCACCCGTTTTTTTCTGTTCTTTTTTGAGACGGTCCTTATAGGGGACTCGATCCTTGAATTTCAGGGGGTCCGTGGAACGTAAATCGGCGGCGAATTCTTCAAATGAGTCGGGATCAGCCAGTTGTACGATGCGAGTTCGAGCGTCGATCCGCCGGTGATGGTCACATTCCGGACAGACATTGAGAGCCTCAGCCACCTCTTTTTCATAGACCATGTGCCCACAATTTTGACATCGCGTCCACAATCCAGCCGGTACACCGATCTTTTTTTCTACCATATCAAGCTCTTTATTATTACACGTTAAATATCGTCATTAGCCCAATCCTGCGGTCATCCGATCATCATTGATCATCCGATTCTTCATACCAAGTATTTTAGTGCATTTCCGCCATTTGCCCAAGTGTGCTTTATTTTGATACGACATCACCGAATTGCTTAGCCAGAAGATCAAATAAAGCACATGCCGCCCGTCAATTTTGTGGCAAGGCAACCATCTGGCGCAATCTACCACTTTGAATTACCAATAATCTCAAAGCTCACATCGAAAACCGTTTCACAGAAGACTCATTACTGCGAAGATTTAAACTGGTTGGCAAGAGTGTACAGGAGTTAGTGGTATCCCCTAGTTCTGCTGCGATTATTTAATCATCACGTTTCGTGAAAGTAAAAGACAGGATCATGAAAGTTATCAGACAATAATTGAATCCGTACACATCAAATTCGCCATATAAAATTGTTTCATGTTCAGACGGTTAAAGTAGCCGTTGAATCTACGGGTTTACATGGATACACACTCATCAAATCAACGTAACGTTTTTGTGCGCCATGTTTCAACAATCACGCAAGAAACAGATATTTGAGGGGGTGTAACGAAACGAGTCTAAAGCATTGGCCGATATTAAGGCGTAGTACGTACTATAATATTGGATGGCACTCTTGTAGCGGGGCTCATCATCCACAATTGAATTGGGTCCAGCAAAAAAATTTGCAGAACTCATAGCTCGTCTCGACGTTATGGATCGGTATGACTTTGTCTTGCAAAGAATGTCGCTCAATGAAGTGGTCATTCGAAATCCTCTAACCAGATCACCATGCATACAAAACGAATTACAAAATACATTTGGGGTATCATAGTAATAAGCTTGCTTATTCACGTCGCGAGCTTCATCGCGGGTAAGACATTCCTGATCGATTGGCGCTGGCCGCACGATCCGGTCCATGCATTTGTGGAAGGCGTCGGAACGCTCATCGCGTTTCTGGTCGCTGCATTACTTCTTCTACAAGAGCGGAACGGTAAAGGAACGAGCTATAACATCCAGATCGCATCGGCTCTCGTGGGTATGGGAATCTTAGATGGTCTTCATTCTGTGGTTCATGCAGGCGAAGCCTTTGTCTGGCTGCACAGTTGCGCGACATTTGTAGGCGGTATACTCTTTGCTTTAATCTGGATTCCTCAATCCGGGTTGAAACGAATGAAATGGTTACCGTGGGCTGTTGTCGTTTTAGTGACTACCTTTGGAATTGGATCACTCTTATTGCCCAGCCTGATACCGTCCATGCTGTACCAGGGTGCATTCACAACAACCGCTCAGCTTTTAAATGTTTGCGGGGGTATTTTACTGTTTGCTGCTGCGGTTCGGTTGATTCAAAGCTATAAAAAAAACCAGAACGTGGATGATTTACTGTTTTGCCTGCACTGTGCATTGTTTGGGGCAGCCGCAGTGATGTTCGAACAATCAAAGTTGTGGGATGCACCATGGTGGGCCTGGCATATACTGCGATTGATGGCCTATGGGGTTGCACTTTGGTTTGCCATACTCGCACAATATCAATTGATGCAACATACGCAAGCCATAGCGGTTGAGTTGGAAAAGGATAATAAACGAGCTGAGGATTACAACCGCAATCTTGAAAAATATAGTGTCGAACAACAGGTGATCAACCATCGACTGGAAGATGAGATACATCAACGACAGGTCGCTGAAACCAAACTACAAGGCATTGCGAACGAATTAAAAGCCATCAACCTTGATCTGCAAGCCATCAACGATACACATGATGCACTATGGAACTGTCGTTCAACAACAGATGTAGCCAGCGTTTTGACGAACACGCTCGTTACAAAGTTTGATGCATACTTCGCTCGCGTCTGGCTCATCCGAGAGGGTGATCAATGTGATCAGTGTACATTCAATGAGCAATGCAAAAACAAGCCGGATTGCCTGCATTTGGTTTCCAGTTCGGGTCATTATACAAGCATCAATGGAGATCATAAACGTGTCCCGATCGGCGAATTTAAAATCGGTCAGATTGCCGAAGGTCAAGGAAAGAAATTTTCCTGTGATGTTATGAAGGATGACCGAATCCATGATAAAGAATGGGCGATCAAACACAGATTGAAATCTTTTGCAGGATATCCGCTGTTAAAAGATAACAAAGTCGTAGGTGTGATGGCGCTCTTCTCACAAAACGTAATACTCAGTCACCGATTGGATATGTTTGAAGTGCTTTCCACATTGGGTGCAGCGGCTCTGCGAAATGTAGAACAGGTTGAGGCGGTCGAGTTTGCCAATCGTGCCAAGAGCGAGTTTTTGGCAAACATGAGTCATGAAATACGCACACCCATGACAGCCATACTTGGTTTTTCAGAAACATTACTCGAAAGTGATATGTCTCAATCAGATAGACTCAACTCTGTACACACAATCCGACGCAACTCTCAAAATTTGTTGAACATCATCAATGATTTATTGGATCTTTCCAAGATTGAAGCGGGTAAGATGACCGCAGAGAGTATTTCCTGTCAACCGTGCAGTATTATTGCCGAACTGGTTTCAATGATGAGCACCTCAGCCAGTAATAGAGGGTTATCTTTTAATGTAGAATACACCAGCTCTATCCCGGAGACGATCCAATGTGATCCATTGCGCTTGCGTCAAATACTGATCAATTTGATTGGTAACGCGATCAAGTTCACGGATGAGGGATCCATCCGCCTGGTGACAAGCTTTATAAACGATATCGATAAACCCCTAATGCAGTTCGACATCATCGATACCGGTATAGGGATGACTGAAAAACAGGCTGCGAGAATTTTCCAACCATTTACACAAGCGGACACCTCCACCACGCGAAATTTTGGTGGGACAGGTCTCGGATTGACCATCAGCAAACGCTATGCTCAGTTGCTGGGTGGTGACATTGAAGTGTGCAAAACTGATGTGGGCGAAGGAACGACCATACGTGTAACCGTAGCCATTGGAATTCAGGATCACGTAAATTTGTTGGACGATCCCATGTCAGCGACTATCGTGTCCGCACACATGAAAGAAGATAACAGTATTTCCCCGTCATGCCTTAAAGGATGTCGAATTCTTCTGGCCGAAGACAATCCTGATAATCAAAATTTGATTTCACTTGTACTCAAAAGAGTGGGTGCCGATGTTGAGATTGTTGAAAACGGAAAGCTGGCATTCCATTCCGCTCTATCCGCCCGTGAAGAGGGGAAACCATTCGATATTATTTTGATGGACATGCAAATGCCCGTTTTAGATGGCTATGAAGCTACAAGTCAATTACGTCAAAAAGGCTATACCTCGCCGATTATTGCTTTAACCGCACACACCATGAAGGGTGACCGCGAGTTGTGCATCAAAGCTGGCTGTGATGAATACACAACCAAGCCCATCGATCGATTCAAACTGATCGAAACGATACAAAAATCCATGGTATCAGCTCAAGCAATTTCATCCGTGGCAACATAAACCGAAAACTTGCTAGCATTTGTATAGTTACAGGACGCGATTCGATCAATGCTTAGAGCGAATTATTCGGTATCACTCGCAGATAATGCGACACCCCAGTCCGCAAGGGAACCGACGTTGAAATAATGAGCGGGATGATCCTGAATCATCGTCCGCATTTTTTCCGGCTCTATCGATTCGATCATACACCGAATCAACCCGAACGCATTGGGACCGACCACAATCGCAACACGGACGGCGGCCTGCTTCCAGATGATCCATTCTAACGCACCTTTGAGTCGAAGATAAGCCTCTTTTTGCTCCTCACCCTCTGGCGGACAGACGTTGGAAGGATCACTCTGCCATTTCTTGAAAATTTTGGGATAGCGACGTTTTAACTCCTCCGACGTCAATCCGTCCCATAGTCCGGCGTCCACCTCCACCAGCTCGGGAACGGTTTTACACTTGATGCGGTTTTGGGCTGTGATGATCTTAGCGGTTTCCAAGGAGGTCTGTTCGTCGCTGGTGTAGATGGTGTGAACAGCGGAGTCTGCCAACTCTTTCGCCCAGAGATTGGCGGTGCTTTGACCCGCATCTGAAAGCGGCAGCGGTGTCCTGCTGGCGATTCGATCCGACTCGCTCCAGGAGGTTGCGGGCCACGGGATTAGATAGAGCGCGTCTAACAATGGCTCTTGTTCGATTTCGTTGGGTGTATTGGACATAAAGGCTTGAAGCAATCCTATAGATATTTCCCTGTAAGGGAATCATGGCCCTATTGTATCATTGCCGAT
>CBDTZI010000161.1:0-7417 GCA_965364865.1 uncultured bacterium
ACTAAAATCGTTTCATTCCAGGAGTCGCCGTCCGGTACCAGGGTTGAAGCGCCCGGGCTGAAATAGATGACAATTTGTCCCTGCGTGTTTCCCACGCTGGAGGGTCGACAATCACCGCCGCAACATCCATCGATACAAAACACCCCGTTGCTGCAATCGCCGGATGAAACACAACCCTTAGGCGGACACCAGGCGGTCGAGCCGTCCGATTTGACCAACACGACAATATCCAGCCAGTCGTCGTCATCAATGACACCATCATTGTTGTCGTCGTTAATTTGACCGACTTCAACACCCGCCATTACCGCCACAACGGAAGTACCCGCAATGGTTACGGTACGAAAGGTGATGACGCCAAAGGCATCGCGTCTTTGCAGATGTAATTGTACCGGTTGGGATTGATTCCATCCGCTAATGATGTCCAGCAGGCCATCTTTGTCGATGTCCGCGGACGTGACAAATTTTGGACCGGCGGTGTCTTCCGCAACGGGATCAACCTGAAACGCGGTGAAGAAGCTTCGGGTGCTTTCAGCTGGCAGGCCTACATCATCTGTTGTGGTTGTGGTACCACCGCCGCCGCCTGAAAATGTGATCATGGTATCGCACCCGATCGCTACGGCGATCAATACGATTGCGATGAAAGTTCGTTTTCCAATGTTTGCCGATATATTCATGGTTTCCTCCCGGGGTAAGCATGGCCGGAATAAATAAGTACACTCTTTCGCGTGTTATCGGCATAGATATACGAGGACTTGTGGGTGGGTGGCTGACGTATGGAACAATCCACATCGTGTAATGAGAGCTGGTTGGGATTGAGACCACGCGCAGAAAGTGCGTAGCGGATTTTACTACTGAAAAGGGGTTTTGTTGTACGATGGTATGGGTTCATGTACAACCCAGCTGCACCGGCCCATGTGCCCTCTGTATTTTATTGTGGGGTGTTTTTTTTGATGAATGATCAAGAGCACAAAATAGCTTCTGCCTACCTAATCCTCAGCGACGAAGTCCTCGTCGATCAGTGCGATGTGGATCGGTTTCGTTCGAGCGGGCCCGGTGGTCAAAAGAGGAACAAAACCAGTTCAGCTGTTCGATTGAGACATAAGCCGACAGGTCTGATTGTTTCTGCAGTCGAAGATCGTTCCCAGCATGTGAACATGCGACGTGCGATTCGCAGGCTTCGCGAGTCGATCGCGTTGAATATCCGAGCCGAGGTGGCGGTGGACAAATATCGTAAAAGTGAGTGTTTATCCTCCTGTATTAATCGTGAGGGTCAGCTGGTGGTGGGCAAGCGTGATCCGCGTTATTGTTTTGTGGTGGCTGAGGTTTTGGATGTGTTGAACGCGTGTGATGTTCGGGTGCGTGATACCGCGCAGCTGTTGGGCATCTCCACTGGACATGTGACCCATTTTTTCCATAAGCATACAAAAGTGTTTCGACAGGTGAACCACATGCGACAAAGAGCTGGCGTTAAACCGTTGCGTTAAATAGCGACTATCAAGTGTAATATGACCCCCGACCCGCAACACCAACAAATCAAAGTCGAGAACGTAAGCTGCGGCGTGTTCACCATCAGCGACACGCGAACCCAGGCGACCGATAAAAGTGGCCAATTCATTTGCGAGGCTCTTCAACTGGCGGGTCACACGGTCTGCCATTATGAAATCATCCCCGACGAGCCAGAGGAAGTGCGTCGGAAGGTGCTTTTGCAATGCGAAAATCAGCTCTGCCATGCGATTTTATTGACCGGCGGCACAGGCCTGTCTTCGCGCGATACGACGTTTGAAGTGGTGTCTTCGCTTTTTGAAAAACGGCTGGACGGGTTCGGCGAGTTGTTTCGGATGCTCAGTTATGATCAGGTTGGCTCGTCGGCGATGCTTTCGCGTGCGGTGGCGGGCGTGTGCCATTCGACCGTGATATTTTCCATGCCCGGTTCCACGGGTGCGGTGGAATTGGCGATGAACAAGCTCATCTTACCGGAACTTAATCACCTCGTCGCACTTTTGCAGTCGTAACCCTTTCCACTCATTGAGGTAGTCAACCCCGGTCTCATAATACCCTCTATATCTACTCTTTGATGTGATCATAGACGGCGTATAAAAAGCGCTCCTTTCGTTTGACCAGAGGCCCTTTGTATCGCACGTTTAAGTAGTGGTCCTCGTTTTATGACGCGGTTATCGATGGGTGACGGTTCCGATAAGAGTAATCATCGATTCGCCAAAGGGACAGGTGCCAACATTGTATTTTTTTATTGAGTAGAATTTCAGAGGGATTCGTGGATGTATAAAAAGTTGGACCAATTCAATCTTAACGATTGTGCAGCCAAGGAGGATTTGGTCCAGCTTTTTGAAATTGCTTTTCAACAATGGAAAAAGAATCCGTTTGATCCCGTGGATCGACGCGGTACACCGCGCATCCCAGCCGATCACATCAAGCCTCTGTTTATCGTTTCTTATTCATTCAACGGCAAGGAAGTCGAGCTCTATAAAAAAGTTCCGATCGTGGATATTTCTGCGGATGGGATCGGGATGGAAATGGAGGAACCCGTTCCGGTGGGTTCGGCATTGTGTTTTGCTTTTGAAAGTTATGCGGGGGATCGAAATTTTGGAATCGCTACGGTCGTCCGACTTTATAAGAAAAATGAATCCGGTAGTGAGAATGCCCGATACCTGGTCGGCCTGACTTTTTCTGAAAACGCACGTAAACTTAACGTAGAACCATCCACCAAGATCTTTGAACCTTGTACCACATGGTTGTGGAAAGGGTTTGCGTCGTGGGAATATGTTTATCGATTGTTTACACGTCGACGACACTCGCACAGAGTGGTCAACAAAACATTTAACGGTAAAAAAGTCCGTTTTGACATTGAGGTCAAGATGTTTCGTTATGTGGTGACGCTTTCGGTAGACGGGCGGGTGGTTCATAAACAGATCGGACCTCTGAGCGACCGTTTTCGTAATTTATATTCTGACGACGCGATGACGACGATCATCAGCCTGGAAGCCGGCGAGTATACCGCCTGGGCGACGTTGCGTGCGTATAAAATTTCGTACATGAGTGTTCAGTGCAATACGAATTTACCCAGTCGCGGTCATGAAGTTCTCGATCTGGATTCCCATGAAGAGGAACAAAATACTATCAAATCAAGTGAGTCTAAGCTGTTAAACGCCGCCGAAGAAGCGAAATCAAATCTTCAATCGTTGCACTCGTCGTAACTTTGGTCTACCTACCACACCTCTTCACATAGATGATAATCGGTGACGGTCATGCCGAGTTGTTTATAGGTTTGGATCGCCCGTTCGTTGTCGTGGTACACATAGAGCCGTATACCACAAACATTTTTTTCGCTCTGGGCGAGTTCGCGAATGTGATTGTGTAACGTACTGAAAATTCCACGCCGACGAAAATCGAGTTCCACATACACACTTTGAATCCACCAGAAATATCCGTTACGCCAGTCACTCCACTCCAGCGTAATCATGGTTTGACCGACGACTTGCCCATCAACTTCCGCGATGAAATATCGACACTTGTTCGTATCGCTCAGCCCGTCTTTCACTCCCATCGTAACCGTGTCATGATCCAGCGTTTTGTGTTCCGATTCACTGGCGAGGTTTTGATTGAATCGAACAATGGTTTCCAGGTCTCCTGACGCCGCGTCTCGCACATGAATTGTGTTTGGATCGTTCATTTTTTTATACTCCTGCAGCTTGTCCTGTCCTGTGATTTTGTGATGCTCAGCCACCGGTTTGGGATCGCTGCCGGGTGAAATCATAACCCAGAGCGACGGTAAAGACCCCAAGTCATGCTGTCAAATTGGCATGTGTTTGGTCGCGACGAGACCTCTACTGCCAAGCTGGCAGTGGCACAAGGCCGGTGGCATCCACCTCAAAACCGTCGTAAGTCGTTGTATTACAAGGGGATAGGGCAAACTTGCAAGGATATAGTCGGCTGGTCCACAATATGCAATTACAGCAGTAACCGCTTCTGCGCCCGCAGGTCGAATTCTCCGGGTTTGGGCGGTGAAAATCGAAATTGAACGTACAGTAAACGAAAAGTAATTGAAATCGTAAAACTCTTAATCACTGTTTAGAGGAGAATCCCAATATGGCGGTCAAGCAATTGGCCTACGAGCAGGAAGCCCGACAGGCACTGCTGCGTGGCGTCGAGAAACTAGCGAGTGCGGTGAAGTCGACTTTAGGCCCGCGAGGCCGAAACGCCGTGCTCGACAAAAGCTGGGGCGGTCCCACGGTTACCAAAGATGGTGTGACCGTAGCCGAGGAATTCGAACTGATCGACAAGTATGAAAATTTGGGTGCGCAGCTTGTGAAAGAAGCGGCCAGCAAAACCAGCTCGGTCGCCGGTGACGGAACAACATCGGCCACCGTGTTAGCCGAAGCGATTTTCAAAAACGGATTGAAAAACATCGTAGCTGGCGCGGACGCCTTTTCGCTCAATCGCGGAATTGCAAAAGCCGTGCAAGCGGTGGTCGAAGAGCTGAAATCTCTGTCGCGTCCGGTTAATGCGAGCAAGCGTGAGGACATCGTTAATGTTGCCAGAATTTCCGCCAACAACGACGACGCGATTGGTAAATTGTTAGCCGATGCTTTTGAAAAAGTCGGTAAGGATGGCGTCATCACCGTGGAAGAAGGTAAAACTTCTGAAACCAACATCGATGTGGTCGAAGGGATGCAGTTTGATCGCGGATTTCTTTCGCCACACTTCGTCACCGATCAGGATTCGATCAGCTGCAATTTAAGTAAAGCGTTCGTTCTGATCCACGAAGACAAGATCAGCAGCGTACCCAAGCTCGTACCCATTCTTGAAAAAGTGGCCAAAGCGAAGCGGCCTCTGCTCATTATCGCCGAAGATATCGAAGGTGAAGCGCTCGCGACACTGGTCGTGAACAAACTCAAGGGTATCGTTTCGGTTTGTGCGGTCAAAGCACCGGGTTACGGCGATCGACGCAAATCCATGCTGGAAGACATCGCAGCTTTGACCGGTGCGACACCGATCATGAAGGACCTGGGTGTGGAACTGGAAACTGTATCCATCAAGGACCTTGGCCAGGCCAAGTCCATTCTCATCGACGCCAACGACACGACCATCGTCGAAGGCGCGGGATCAAGCGAAGCGATTCAGGCTCGAATCACACAAATCGCAGCGGAAATCGAAGCGTGTACCTCTGATTACGATCAGGAAAAACTGGAAGAACGTCGAGCCAAGCTCGTCGGTGGTGTGGCTCAGATCAATGTTGGAGCCGCTTCTGAAACCGAACTCAAAGAGAAAAAGGCGAGAATCGAAGACGCCTTGCATGCGACGCGGGCTGCGTTGGACGAGGGCATCGTTCCCGGTGGCGGCGTAGCGTTGATTCGATGTGAGGCGGCGCTTGATAAGCTGAAACTCAAGGGCGATGAAAAAACAGGCGCAGAGATTATTCGTAAATCGTTGTCTGCTCCACTGCGTCAGATCGCCGACAACGCCGGATTCAATCCCGGAGTCGTGTGTCACAAAGTGACTGAAAAATCGGGTGCGTTTGGTTTCAACGCCGACACCGGCGAATACACCGATCTGATTAAAGACGGCGTGATTGATCCGACCAAAGTGGTCCGTTGTGGTCTCGAAAACGGCAGCAGCGTGGCACGAATTCTTTTGAGCACCGATGTCTGTATCACGGACAAGCCTGTGGAAGAGGGCGACGCTCCCGACGCCGGTATGGGCGAGGACATGGGATACTAAACTCTCTGACAAAAACCTGAGCTGCAGACTTTGCGATGCTCGGTTTTGCGGAGTTTGGGTGTTACGAATTGTATCGTAGAGAAATCATAAACGGCCCAGGCCGTTTGAAATAAATTAGAGATGGAGAACGTGAGCGATGGCAACCGCAACTGCAACAAAAAAGAAAATCAAATTCCGTCCGATGGACGATCGTATTTTAATTGAGCCTTGCGAGGCCCAGGAAATTACCGCCGGCGGGATTGTGTTGCCGGACAGCGCTCGTGAAAAACCACAGCGTGGCACCGTCGTCTGCACCGGTCCGGGAAAACTGCTGGACAGCGGAAATCGTGGCGAAATGAGCGTCACAGTCGGCGACGAAGTGTTCTACGGTAAATACGCCGGAACCGAAATCGATATGGGTACGGATCAATACGTCATCATTCGTGAGAATGATATTCTGGCGATTGTGGATTAATCAATACTTGCCGCCATTCAAACTACAGTGGTTTGAATCGAAAAAACTAAACATAAGCAAAACTTTGCAATCAATAAGAGGAGTTGGCCATGGCCAAGCAAATGATGTTCTCTCAGGAAGCGCGACAGCAAATCCTGACAGGACTGTCTAAATTAACGGATGCCGTGAAGATTACGATGGGCCCGACAGGCCGTAACGTGATTCTACAAAAATCCTACGGCTCACCACGCGTCACCAAAGACGGCGTGTCCGTGAGTAAGGAAGTCGATCTTCCCCAGCCGTTTGAAAACATGGGTGCGAAGCTGATCAATCAGGTCGCAACCAAGACTTCGGACGAAGTGGGTGATGGTACCACCGCAGCCACCGTATTGGCGGAAGCGATTTTTCGCGAAGGATACAAATTGGTATCCGCTGGGATGAACCCCATCGCGTTGAAACGTGGTATCGATATCGCAGTGAAAGCGGCGGTCGAATCGATTGTGAGCAACTCGACCAAAGTGAAATCCACCGATGATCTTGCCAAAATCGCAACCATTTCCGCCAACGGCGATGAAGCCATCGGTAAACTTTTAGCGGATGCACTGGAAGCAGTGGGGATCGAAGGTGTGGTTGAAGTGGAGGAAGGTCAGTCTCTGGAAACCGAAAAAGAAATCGTCGAGGGTATGCAGTTCGACAAGGGTTTCCTTTCACCTTACTTCATGACCGATCCCGGTTCGTTGGAATGTGTGTTGACCGATCCAGCCATTTTGATTTACGAGAAAAAAGTTTCCAACCTGAAGGATTTCATTCCTATTCTGGAAACGATTTCATCTACGGGTAAATCGCTGCTGGTGATTGCCGAAGATGTTGAAGGCGAAGCGTTGGCTGCGTTGGTGGTGAATAAAATTCGCGGCGTGTTGAGTTGTTGCGCGATCAAGGCTCCGGGTTTTGGCGATCGACGAAAGGCCATGCTGGATGACCTGGCTGTGCTGACCGGTGGAACAATGATCAGCGAAGACCTGGGACTCAAACTCGACAGCATTACCATGAAAGAAATGGGTTCTGCGAAGAAGGTGGTCATCGCCAAAGATACCACCACGATTATCGAAGGTGCGGGTAAGAAATCTGACATCAAAGCCCGTTGCGAGCAAATTCGCAAGCAGATCGAAAACACCACCAGCGATTATGACCGCGAAAAACTCAAGGAGCGGCTGGCGAAGTTGACCGGCGGTGTTGCGGTGATTCGCG
>CBDTZI010000162.1:0-7397 GCA_965364865.1 uncultured bacterium
ATCCCAGATGTCCACGTTGTCCAGGTCCACTTCGTCCGGCTCCATCTTCGGCAAGACTGGATGGCGTGTGTGTTTCAATGATTGAACCTGGGCGGAATGCTCTAACGAGCGAGCGGCGTCTTTATACGTTTTATACGCGAGAAGCTGACGCACCAGTTCCGCACGTGGATCCATCATTTCTTCGTCCACCTCTTCCGGTGGAGGTGTGGGCAACAACATACGCGATTTAATTTCCATCAACGTCGCCGCCAGCACAAGAAATTCACTAATCACATCCGGATCAAACTTCTGCAACAGATCCACATACTCCATGTATTGTCCGGTGATGAGTGCTAGCGGGATATCATAAATATCCACCTCTTCCCGCTTGATTAAAAACAACAGTAAATCCAGCGGGCCGTTGTACACATCCAGCGCTACGTTGTAATTTTCCGATTCACTCAATCGTACATCCCCTTAGTGCGTATCCTTCGCAACCATTATTCCACACGCGTCACGAACCTCAACCATCACTTCATGCGAAACCTTTCGCGCCTTACCCGCAGCGGTGACCAACACATCTTCCACATAATCAGGGTCCGCTACAAGTTTCTCGCGTCTTTCACGAGCGGGACACAACAAACGCTCCGCCACCTCTGCCAGCGCCTTTTTCGCATCTCCATAACCCATACCTCCCGCTCGATACTGAACAGCCAGTGCTTCCACTTCTTCCGGCGTACCCATCAATTTATACAGCGCGAACACGTTGCACTGTTCCGGGTCTTTCGCATCCTCCACCGGTGTCGAATCGGTCTTGATGCTCATAATTCGTTTTTTCAACGCTTTGGGAGGACCAAAAAGATCGATCGCATTGCCATAACTTTTGGACATCTTCTGACCGTCCACACCCGGAACAATCTTGGCTTCATTCAGCCGAACTTCAGGACGTTTCAACACCTCCCGCCCATAGGTGTTGTAAAAATCCCCCGCCATGTCCTGAGCCATCTCGACGTGTTGCGTCTGATCCTTACCCACCGGCACGATATCACTTTTATAAATCAATATATCCGAAGCCATCAACACCGGATAACTGAACAGCCCCATCGAAGACGCGATTCCCTTAGCCACCTTATCCTTATAAGAAGTTGCCCGCTCCAACAGGCCCTTACCCGTTACGGTCATCAAAATCCAGGTCAATTCCGCTACTTCGGGTATATCACTCTGCCGAAACAGCAGCGCCTTGTCCGGATCAAGCCCCAGCGCCAGATAATCCATAGCCACCCCACGCGTGTAATCCCGCAGGGTTTCCGCGTCCTGCACCGTGGTCAGGGAATGATAGTTGGCGATAAAAAAGTAGCATTCATTCTGCTCTTGAAGTTCGATATGCTGCTTCATCGCACCCAGGTAATTACCCAGGTGCAATTTGCCGTTGGATTGGATTCCCGATAGTACTCTCATCGTACGTTACACGCCTCCTGTCGCCCCTATGAGTGAAAACCGCATCTCCCCCAGCCGGAGGTCTATGACCCTTGTGAGCGGCAACGAATACCCATACCTGACGGCCAGATAGTGTACCCGTTACAAATTCTTAACGATACGCAAGGTCGCCGCAGAACGGGCCATTGTCAAGCATTGCATCGACGTATCTCGTAGCTGGTCGACGAGTATGATGGATGGTGATTTCGACACCCGTTATTGAATTAATTTTCTGATTTTTCGTATATACCGTCATAACAACGGATATTGAGCTTGTTTTTATGTAATTTTTCGTTGTAATCCATGACGTATTTCACTACTATACCAGATGAATTACAGTTCGTTTCTCATCGAATACAGGAGCGCGCGCAGTTTCAACTCATTTCATTGCGATTGCAAAATCTTCGGGAGCGTTGCCATGAAAAAAATCGATCCAACAACAAAATGGAATCTGTTTTGTAATCATCGCCAACTTATTCATCATCGATGGATATTGTGTATTCTTTTATTCTTTTGCATGCACCATCCGCTTCAAGCGCAACAGAATACGATCAGTATTAATTATTCCTTGCCCGAACATTATTATTATGATCCTTTTGACGTCATATTCTCTTGGGGGAGTAGTAATTCTGTGATGATTAACTTTACGGGTATACTTGTACACATAGATATTTTTTATCAACATACATCCCCTGAATCGTTAACCGGTTTACAAGTCGCCATCGACACTACTTCGCTGTCCAGTAGCTGGGCTGAACCATTACAAGTTCAAAGCACTTATATAGATGAAACACAAGCAAATATCCCAGTAGAAAATGGCGGGCCTTTTTCAATCCATACATCCTCTATCGTCGAAAATCCCGACTACGGCTTAACTCCCGTATTTTCTACTCACACTGATACGGACCCACCGAAAACGAATGGATATACCGCTTATCTTGGCTCACTGGATGTTTATGTTCCACCAGATGCAGGGGGTCGATATAATTTTAAATTCATCATCGATACCCAATACAGCTACTGGACCAGCGAGTCTCAGGGGGAAAACGTAAAGTTGCCCCTTGAATTTGAATCAAACTACTTTAACTTTGATGTTGTTACAGGATGCTGTGTTATAGATTATCAAGATCCCTTTGATAGGGATCCCATTTGCTATTATTTAACCGGATGGTGGTGCTATGAGTATGGTGGGTGGGCTACCCCCCCCGTGCTTAGGTGATTGCAACAATTCGGGTATAGACGATATGTGCGAAGCCACTCCGGGACCTAAAAAAGACTGCAATTTCAACGACACCTTGGACGGCTGCGAGATTGAAGATAATCCCGCTTTAGACTGCAATAATAACTCCTACATCGACAGCTGCGAAATCGAAGATGGCGCCATCGGTGACTGCAACGACAACGCCATACCCGACGATTGCGATCTAAGTAACGGCCTGGGCACCGATTGTAATCACAATGGCATTCCCGATGGATGCGATCTTTCGTTGGGCATCGTTCCCGACTGCAACAACAACGGTCTGCCGGACGACTGCGAGGGCGGTGGAACCATCAGCGGTGACTGCAACTTTAACGGCACCCTCGACACCTGCGACATCGATTCAGGAACCAGCGCGGACACAGACGGCAACTGTGTGCCAGACGAATGTGATCCCAAGACTGCACCTCAGGGTGAGCTGGACCCCACCTTAAAAAACCGATACCTATCCTTTACACCTGCAAATGCAGGATGCAGTAGTGCGATCCGCATTAAGCTGACATCGCTCTATCATCCCGAACCCGATAGTATGCCCAGGCTGGACATCTCTGCTTTTGAGGGTGAATATCGCTGGCTCGGACCCCCATCGACCTACCTCGAAAATCAAAGTTTGCCCGCTTATCATTTCACAACTGCCACAACACAGTGCAATCCATACTTTACGAATTGGAACACCATAAACATGCTTAACATCATGGGCGACGTTATCGTTCCCAGCTCTCATTATGAAATTCAAATGGTCGATCAATCCTGCGCAGATCTGAACGATTCGAATTGTTACAGCGATCCACTGATCGTTTCAACGGGGAAATGGGGCGATGTTTCAGAACCATTTGTGGATGAGTTCAATCTATCTCAACCCAATATTGCCGATATTTTGTCACTCGTGGATAAATGGCTGGGCACCATGAATCCACCCATGGTTCAAGCTCAACTACAACCCAACATTCCCGATCCGTCTCAAAATGTAGGCATCGCTGACATTTTGTACGACGTCGACGCCTGGTTGGGGGTGCCCTACCCGCTTGATGGACCAACATCATGTAACCCGTAGTGAGTTCGAGGTAGGGGTACGGGTATGAAAAAAAAATTAACTCGGCGGGGATTCAGGTGGGGCATGCCAACACCGTTGACATCGCGGCTCATAACTCTCCGCGCCACCCACCATACAACCATCCACAATCGGCGTTAACCGCTGTGTTCGATCCGCTGGCTCGCCACATCGCGCACAACAAGCAAGTAAAACGTGCGATGAATTGGCGATCGTACATAATCGCTCGATCAACGGGAAAGGCTGGCCCCAACTGTCCCGATCCAACGCCGCGATCGCAACATCCACACCTCGATCCACTAAGGACGTGACAGACTCCATCAAAGACGCGTCAAAAAAATGGGCTTCATCTATCGCAACGAACCCAACACCCTCACCGATGTGCTGCAACATCTCAGCCGCGGATCGAACAGCCACAGCTGGGTAAGCTTTGCCGCCATGTGAGACGATCGAATCTTCACGGTAACGATCATCCATCACATGTATGCAGGCAAACACAGCTTCACTCGTCCGATCGTTCAACAGCCCAAGCAAATTCGTCGTCTTGCCGCTGAACATGCAACCCACAAAGACGCGCATCGCACCGCGACAGGAATCATTCGGCGAAGAAACGTGATCCGATGCAGGAATAAATTTTGTCTGACCACTCATGCGAAAGATTGTGCCCGCATCACAATCATTTGTGAAGCAAAAACCAATCGAAAATATAATAAATTTCAAAGTGGATTGTGAGTTGATACGAATTGGCCGATCCACGGATGGGCGCTTCGGACAAAATTGTTTGTCCGTGAAGAACTCTATACACACACGGACAAGCTCAGCTTGGCCACGCTGCCCTGTCATTGAATGTCTATGAAATTGTAGTGGTGAAAAAAAATCCTATTCCGTCTGTGCAGGCTCTGCGGAAGGGTGATTCATTTCGATCCCTTCAAAGAGAGCTGTACCGATTCGCACGATCGTCGCACCAAACTCGATCGCGTGTTCAAAATCATTACTCATCCCCATCGAAAGCTCTTTGAAATGCGGCCCGCACGATCGCTCGCTCACCACCTCGTCGTACAGTTCCTGTACGCGTTCAAACGTAAGACGTATGCGAGTTTCGTCATCCGTCAGAGGCCCCATTGCCATCAAACCGTGGACTTCAAGGTGATCCAGCGTGTTCAACTGCTCCACCAGATGTGTTGTCGCAGCTACCGCCACCCCATGTTTCGCTGATTCACCGCTGACGTTGATCTCAACCAAAATCGGAATCACCCGATCAATCTTCGCAGCCTGGGCGTCGATCTCCTCAGCCAAACGCAAACTGTCCACCGAGTGAATCATCTCCACCCACGGCAGCAACGCCTTGACCTTGTTTCGCTGAAGATGCCCCACCATGTGCCAGCGAGGCCGGGGTATCGCCGGCAGGCCATGATCACGCGTTCGACGATTCAAACCCTCCTGAATCATAGCCGCCCGCTTATCCAACTCCTGAACCTTGCTTTCACCGACGTCCCGAACCCCAACGTCCAGCAAATTTCGGATCACATCAAGACTGACGGATTTCGTCACCGCGACCATCTTGATTTTGGACACATCGAGATCCACACGCTGACACGCGTCTTCAATCCGCTGCTCAATCCGTTTCACATTGTCAGACAGTTTTCGTTTCATATTCGTTCGATAGTAAATTCGTTCGATTTCAAAAAAATGGCGACCCCTTGGAATACCCCAGCTGTATGCACATCCACGTCGATCGCCAAGCCATTATAGCAATACAACCCGATCGCTGACAATACCCCATAGCCACCAGGCCACCAAGTTCTCCACGCCAGGGTTGTGAGATGTTTCTCATGGCCGTCCATTCAGGTGAAAATGCAGTAAGAACAACCTTGAAACGCCCGTGAGAAGCCACCGCAGTATGATATAGACTGCGATATAGACGTGGTGATGTGCGTTGGTACTGAAATCCTCGAGGATTAGGTCAATCGATATCTCAATGAACCCCGTTCGGCGATGTAATCCAGGCCATCAGTTTGTGGTGAATTCGGTTAATATTTTTTTGAGATGTTTGTTGAACTCAGCTGGTTTTTCGAGCATCAGATAATGACTCACATTGTCCATCAATACCGCATCGTAATCAGCATATTTGCGGTTGGTTTCAATCTCGGTTTTCCAACCTTTATTGTTTATTAATGCGGCGTTGATTCCACGAACAGGGACATTCACAACGCTGATCATTTTTCGTGAATCAAATTTTGCATAATCACGTAACAGATCAACGGCGGCTTTACGATCGATGGCGTAGGCTTTCTGCAAAACCCAATCCACAAGTTGTGGATCGGAACTTTCCGGAAAAAAATTGTGAATCATCTTTTTCGTCCTGCCCACGAAATCATCTATATAGGGTTTGACAAATGGTTCAATCTTGTCTGGTGGAAATTCAAACTCGACATTGACCAGCGTATCCACACTGACAATACCCAGTATTCGACCGGGTAATCGGTGGGCGGCTTCTAAAGCGACGAGACCCCCCATCGAGTGGCCGATGAGTACAACACGTTGAAGTCCGAGATGGTTAACGAGTGTAGCTACGTCTTCACCCAATCCCTGAATTGTCCAGTCTATCCGTTTGTTTCCGGAATCTCCGTGTGCGGGTAGATCAAGTGTAACCACACGGTACTCTTCAGCGAATACGTCAACCTGTTCGCGCCAGAATGTTCGATCGCAGGCCCAACCATGGATGAAAACCAGTGCTGTAGAACCACGGCCCCGCGTGTCGTAGGCGATGGGCACCCCATCTTCGGCGAGGGTAATACTGTTGGTAATCGTTGGAGTGATCGATGTTGCGCCTAATCGTGGGCTATGGCAGCCAGCCACCAATAGAATGATAGTAATAATCAGTATTCGGTTCATGCGTTTGCTCCACTCTGTTGAATGAACGATTAATCTTTTCGATAGGGCATGTCAAGTTGATGAAAGGTGGGACAACAAAGTCCTGCGCCTCGGAGATGCAGTTTTCTTGTTCTACAATTCTTTAGTTTTCATGCCGTAACATCGGTACTACTGTGTGACGCAAATTTTGCGATTGGAATCGCTGTACCCGCAAATCTAAAACTGTAGTTACCGGATTTACCATTGAAAGTAATTCTTAAGCCAAATAACTATCAGTGTGATTATTGCACCAACTATTGCTGTGATAATGTATTTCAGTATCTCCCAAGTTTTACTGGATCGCGATGTTTTCTTTTGTTGCTTCAACTCTTGATTCCACTCTTTCGCGCGAACACTTGCTTCATTCGACGCACTGTGCATCGTTTTGTTTACACTCATGTTGTAGGTATCTTCGGAAAACATATTTAGTCCTCTAGCTTGCATGTATCTTGCTAACCGACATTGCATATTCTTTGCATTGTTCTCCATCGGATCCTTTATACTTTGAATAATTTCTTGAATATGTTCATCTCGTAAATATTGGCTTTTGTTTTTTACTATGTACAGTACTTCATCTAACACAATTACGGCTATATTGCGTAGATGCGCAAGTGTTTCTTGCATCATGTTACCGGTGTGTACGGATGTTGAACTTATGCCGCGATTAATAGAATCATGCTGAATAAGACCCTCCTGTTCTACGTGGCGTCTGTCTTCAGC
>CBDTZI010000163.1:0-7388 GCA_965364865.1 uncultured bacterium
GCCGCGGTGATTGTTTCGCTCCGCGCACGATCAACAGCGAAGAAGCGGGCTGCGAGGATGTTTCCTGTTGCGAGCAGGTATGCGCTCGTGACCCCTTCTGTTGTGGAGTGGAATGGGATGCGACCTGCGCAGAAAAAGCAGAGCAATTCTGCACCCCTTAACGAAAGGGTGTGGAGGATAAACAATATCGGACATTGATGGTTACCTAAGGGTGTTAGTCCGGCGAATTATTTGTTCAATAGTCATACGAGAGTGGATTTTCCACTCGGCAATGTGAATGATTGATAGCCTAGGTTTATGTGCCACTAAAAAAATAGCCCGCAGATCGGGCAACAACGCGAATTGTTGCATTTTTCGTGGGTTTGTGTGATAATGGGGGTCTTCGCGTTACGAGAGTTATTGCGTTTACACTCTTTTGAGGATTCCATCGTTTTTTTCCCAGACGGAGATGATTGATGACCGGTTTCGGTTCTACAAGTATGCGGCAGCTGGCAATGTTAACATTATTGCCTGCCTTTTTAATCATGATCGTGGGTTGTCCCAACGTCGTGACCGATCCACCCCCTGGCCAAACCGTGGATACGGATGGCGATGGTGTTGTGGATGATGACGACATGTGCCCCGACACACCGGCGAATTCTTCGGTGAACAGTGTCGGGTGCGTTGTTGTTGTGGTAGATGTCGTGCTTCAAGTGGCGATCGAACCAGTGAATTCAGGCACGGTGACACAAACTGCTGACGGCAACGTGGTTACAATAACTGCGGTTCCAGCCGATGGCTGGATTTTTGATACCTGGTTTGGCACGATCGTAACTTCGCAAAATCCGCTGACGATTTTAGCCGATGATGCGACGACCATCATTGCTCGTTTTTCCGAACCACCACCCCCCGACGCCGACGGCGATGGCGTTCCTGACAGTGAAGACAAATGTGCTGAATTTGACGACAGTGAAGATCGCGACGACGACGGATTGCCGGATGACTGCGATGACTGTCCCGACGATAAAACCAACGATAGCGATGATGACGGCGTGTGCGATGGGGCTGACAAATGTCCGGGTGAAGACGACAAACAGGATGCGGACGGTGATAAAGTGCCTGACGCTTGTGATAATTGTCCCGACGATCCCAACAAAGTCGAGCCGGGCGATTGCGGATGTGGCGTGGTGGAAGGAAGCTGCCAGGAATGCTTTAACGACAGCGATTGTAATGATGGCATAGCTTGCACAAGCAACAATTGTAATACGACCACCAATGAATGTTTCTATATCGCCTTAGACTCGAGCTGCGATAACAATTTGTGGTGTGACGGCGTAGAAACTTGTGATGCGATCTTTGGTTGTCAATCTGGAACCGCGGTGGATTGTACCGATACGGACGATTGCACCATCGACACTTGTGTTGAAGCCACTGATTCCTGTTCAAACGTAGATAACCCAGCCGACTCCGACGCTGATGGAACCATTGATTGTTTTGATGGTTGCCCGAATGATCCAGATAAAATTGTAGAGGGCGTTTGTGGTTGTGGCATTTCGGATAATGACGGCGATTCTGATGGTGTTGCGGACTGCAACGATAACTGTCCGGGAATATCGAATCCCCTTCAGGTTGATGCTGACCTGGACGACTTTGGAGACGTTTGTGACAACTGCCCCGATGATTTGAATACGGATCAAGCCGACGCGGACTCAGATAATGTTGGCGATGTTTGTGATGGCTGCGCCAGTGACCCGGTTAAGACCGAGCCTGGTATTTGTGGATGTAACGTTGCGGAAGACATGACCGATACCGATAGCGACGGCACAATCGATTGTGTTGATGGATGTGTCGATGACCCAAACAAGACTGAATCCGGAGTTTGTGGATGCGGTGTGTCGGATATCGATTCAGATAGTGATGGTGTTGAGGATTGTAATGACTCCTGCTCCAACGATCCAGATAAAATCGAGCCCGGTGTTTGTGGATGCAACGTTGAGGAAGACGATACCGATACCGATAGCGACGGCACGGTCGATTGTATTGACGGGTGTGTCGATGATCCGAACAAAATTGATCCGGGTGATTGCGGATGCGGCGTACCGGATGACGATACCGATGGCGATGGTCTTGGGTTCTGTGTAGACCCCTGCCCCAACGATCCAGACAACGACTCTGATAATGATGGATTTTGTGCTGACGATGACGACTGCCCCGATACCCCGAAGGGCGTCAGTTTTGACGAAAACGGCTGTCCTACGGGTCCACCCAGATGGGAATCATCGAGAGTTCTTACGTTTGATCAATTCACTCCAGATACTTACAACTTTACAGAAGGTAACGTGCTTATCAAGGCTGAAGTGAAATGGGATACCGATTTCATCGAAGATAACTTGTTTAGTACAATCGTGCCGGGGTCTCTGGTTAGCGAAATACCCTTGGGCGTGGAAACGTTGGTATACGAACTGGAAAATGTTTTTGGACAACCTAACGATACCGCAAATCGAAAAATGACGATCGATGTCTTCAGTTACGTGATTGATGGTACTACAGCAACTTGGACTTTTGATTATACGGTTGTAGATACGACTGTATCAGAAATATTTGGCACACAGGTTATTTCAAAACAATTCACTGGTTCGATGACGGGCGAAATAGCAGAATCGCAGGCGCTGATAACATATACAATACTCGATGCAGAGCTAACGCAATGTAATGCGACATGTGATCCGCCGATTCAATTGAATCCTGACGGTTTTGGTACCGTAATCTGGACATTGGTTCCGTAATGTCTAATGATTAATGCATAACACAACGGGGGTCCAATCCGAACAAGATTGGACCCCTTTCTCTTTTGATGTATATTTGGGTTCTATGCGAAAAGTTCTATTTCTCTGCACCGGTAATTCCTGTCGTTCTCAGATGGCGGAAGCGATATTGCGTCATCTCGCCGGAGATCGATTTGAAGCTCTCAGTGCCGGGTCCACGCCCGCGGGATTTATTCATCCCCTCGCCATTCAGGCGATGAAACATCTGAATCTATCGATGGGTGATCAACGATCCAAGAGCTGGAACGAGTTTGCCGACACGCCGCTTGATGTGGTGATCACGCTGTGCGACCAGGCGGCGGGAGAAACCTGTCCGGTTTGGCCGGGATCACCCATCGTCGCGCACTGGTCATTGCCCGACCCCTCGTTTCATTCCGGCTCAGAGGAAGATCGCGTCGAATTCGCCGTTCGCATCGCCACTCGATTAACCAACAAAATCAGAGGCTTAATCGATCTGGATTTTTCTGTTGAACCCGAACCCCTCCAACAACGCATTTCCTTCCTGGGCGAAATCTGATGTTATCGTTATGATCAGACCATCATGATACACGATCCCACTCGAGACGAACGATATATGCGAATGGCTATGGCGGAAGCTTTGGCTGCTTTTGAGCAGGACGAGGTTCCGGTCGGTGCGGTGGTGGTTCAGGGTGAACGAATCATCGGCCGGGGATACAATCAACGAGAAACTTTGAACGATCCGACCGCTCATGCGGAGATGATCGCGCTCACGTCAGCGGCTTCTTATGTGGGAAACTGGCGCCTGGAAAATTGCGAAATGTTTGTCACGCTGGAACCTTGTACGATGTGCGCCGGTGCGCTGGTGTTATCGAGAATTCCACGATTGGTTTTTGGTGCAACCGACCCCAAAGCGGGAGCGTGCGTATCGCTGTTCAACATACTCGACGATGATCGACTCAACCACAAGATCGAAATCACGCAATCCATATTGGGAGATGAATGTGGTGCGATATTGAGCGAATTTTTTGTGCGACAGCGTGCGAAAGGGAAGAAATAGCATTCAAGGGTAGCGTCGGGGTTTATCCCCGGAGTATCGAGACAGAACACCTAACGTTTATTGTTTGTTATACGGATTTTTTTTCGCACCCATAAAGGAAAGCTACTTAGAAAAAACCGGACCGCACAGCCATCAAAGCCGTACGGTCCGGTTTGTATTTACGTCGCGGAAATCCTAATAAAAATCTTCGCGAAAAATTTAAGACTAACCACCAAGCAACGTGAGCACGTTTTGCGATTGTGCATTGGCGATCGAAAGAACGGAGTTACCCGCTTGAACCAGAATCTGCGATCGAGTCAGTTCAGACGTTTCAATCGCAAAGTCGGTATCACGAATCACCGACTCGGACGCGGTCAGGTTTTCCGTGGTAATCTGCAGTTGTCGAATGTTGGGTTGAAGCGTATTACGCTCAAACGCACCCAACCGGCCTCGCAACACCGCGGTTTGTGTAATCACTTCCTGAACGATTCTGGAAGCTTCCTGGAATTTTTCGGTGTTCAGTGCGAATTTCTGACCACTCTTGAGATCAGACAGGAATCCAATAATGGTGTTGCCAAGCTTGTTGGCTTGCATACTCTTGACACCGATGTTTTCCTGCAGGTTGGTCGTAACCTGTGGTCCAAGCTGGAACAACGCACCACCTTCGGTGATGGCAAACTGTGAAGTTCCCAGACCCACCGTTCCGTTACCAAAGGTTTCATCCAGCACCGCCTCCAGCTTGAGCAAGGTGGAGCTGAATTGGATTTTCAGTCCATCGGCGTTGGCTGTGATACCATTCACCGTAGCCTGAGCGTCACGACCCTTGGTACGATTAATGGTGGTGCTGTTACGGTCGGCGACAGAAAACAGTCCCGTCGTACCGATTTCTTCCAGGCTGACAAATGCATTGGAACCATAGTCCAAACTCTGAACCACCATACCGGACATACCACCCGTGCCGCTGACCGTCGCGACCACACCGGTGGCATCCACCTGTTGGTTAATCGCCGCGGCCATATCTACGGTAGTGGTACTCGCAGGGAAGGTCAGCGTGATGACACCATCATTCCCTCGAATATCAACGGATACCGAGGTTGTGCTGATACCCGGACCCGCAAACGAGAGCTCTGCTTTTTGTGCAGATAGCCCCACGGTAATCGTAACCGGAACAAAACTGAACGAACCAAAACTGGCTCCGAGTATACTCACGGTATCGATCTGCGCGGCATTCACACCACTGAGCACATAGTCGAGTTCACCGTTGAGTAGCTTTTTACCCGCGAACGTGGTGGTGTTGGCGATTCGTGTGATCGAATCGATGGCGGCGTCAATCTGCAGCTGGTTGGCTGCAATTTCATCATCCGAAAATGCGCCTTTGTTGGCCGCCTCGACCAACAACGCCTGAATGTCGGTCAACAACGTCTGCGATTCGTTCAAGGCACCTTCAGTGGTGGCAATGATGTTGATCGCTCGGGCGTTGTTATTGACCGCCTGTTTTACGACGGAAATTTCTGAACGCAAACGTTCAGATACAATCAACCCAGCTGGGTTGTCCGCACCACGATTGATTTTCAGTCCAGAAGATAACCTCTCCAGAGACATCGTCAACGATCGTTGCGAGGTCGCTAAATTACGTTGTGCAATCAGCGATGGGACGTTACTGTTAATTCTTGACATGAGCAATCCTCCTTGATTACCCTTAACACTTTACATGTGCTAAAGCATGTCTTTCGTTTTCTCTACTTATGACCAGGACGTCACTTCATACTGAAGGTCTCGTCCCGTCGACGTTGTTACCATTGCTACTCTTTTTTTTCGGGTCGACAGACTTCGTCGGTTCCCTGGGCTGCTCATCCTTATCAATGACGTCGGAAACGTCACTGGGGCTGAGTGTAGCTGCCCGTTCATTTTCTCGCCTAATGGCTTCATACACTTCTTTGCGATGAACCTGTATATTTCTCGGCGCTGTGATACCGAGGCGAACTTTGTCGCCGCGTATATCTACGATGGTGATTTCCACATCGTCACCGATCATGATGGTCTCATCGCGCTGTCTGGATAGCACCAACATATGTCGGCTCCTTCCTTGTCAAGCCGATGCGACTCGTGACCGCACCGTAGCGGCATCCTTGCCGATGTGGATTCCTCATCCGCCTGATTCATTCGACATCCTGAACAGGTGAATGCGTGACCACACGCTACGGCGCACAATTTTCAAGCCAGGTAGTACACTTTTTTCAAAGTCGCGATTTCCATCTTCATGGAAATCGTACTTACCCGTTACCGATATTCCGTTACGCCGTTTTGCTTAATACCTCTGGTTTGGGTATTCGCATCAAAGGATGTCGGGTGGAATATCGTTTGTCACTGAGCACCAACTGACGTGCATTTCGATTGACCACATTAATCACCAGTGGTCCCTGGAAGTTGCCTGTCAATAAATCACCGGCTTTGTTGACGATGACAAACACTTGCGCGTTGTCCGCCTTATCCAGCTCGATGCACTGTAAGTCTTCCAGCTTGACCGGCACCTGATAATCCGTCACAAACAATCGCGGATCACACACCACAAACGCCAGGTCCGGGGTGCAGATGGATTGCAGCCAATAAAACCCGCTGCCTTCTCCGGTCTGAATGAGCGCATATTCATGCTGCTCTGGAAAACCTAAAATTCCTTCTGTAAAATTGATCAGACGATCGGAATCCACTTCCAATGGTCCGAAACGCGACGTCTCTATAATCATCGCGAAATCTCCCTTATTCATTTGGCCGGCAACATGGTAAGCGCCGCGACCGTACTCCGGTCGCTCTCCATGAACGCTTGAATGCACGCGACGGTATTTCAAACCCGTCACACCCCGACGTCTCCCCGTCGGGCAGCCTTACAACAAACCGCTTAACCCTGATCTGATTAAAACGCAGCAGCCAACACGTCTTAAAAGGTTTTGAAAAACGTGATCATCGTTTTTCACAGAAAACATCTGATGTCTTCCTTACTCATTGCTTCCAACTCCGCCTTGAACGCGCTTGCTTGTTTTCCCACTCCCTATACTTTTTTTATTTAGGATCACCTTAGAGGAAATCCATTAATGTCAGACTCAGTAAAGACGAACTCGTCTGCAGGCTCGCCTGCAACTGTGTTGTCGTGGCCTGCAATTTGGTAATCGCTTCCGCATAATCCAAATCACGCACTTCCGACAGGAAAATTTGCGTGGTGATCGAAGCGTCTTCCATTTGCAGTCGCTTGGAATTCATCGCCTGGGCTCGGGCGCCGACCACACCGTGTATACGAATCAATTCATTGCGCAACGTGTCAATTCGTTCGCCGGCAAACGTGATACCCTGGGTGTTGTCATCGCGAAGGGCCGTTTCCAGGTCGATCAAAGCGTCAATAATGCCTTCCGTTCGCTTGGTATTGACGTCCGTACCGATGAGTTCATTTCCACCATTCTGCACCGTTTGTTGGATACCCAGATCCATAGCCGCCTGGGACAAATTCAAAATAGTGACGCTGAAATCACCACCTCCACTCGTGGCGTCCTGAATTTGAATACCGTTACCGGTGGTGGTGAAAGAGGCGGTAATCC
>CBDTZI010000164.1:0-7384 GCA_965364865.1 uncultured bacterium
GGATTTACAACCTTTTCCTTCGGAAAGAATGGGGCACCTGCGGGCTTGGCCAGGCGGGTGATTTACGGAAATGCAATAACACTGGCGGGCAAGCCGCCAGTGGCACCCACAGTTCCGCAATGGATTCAATATTCGTAAACCACTTCACCGTTGACGATGGTGACGGCTACGGTGATGTAGCCGAGTCGATCGGGGTTCATGATGAGAGGGTCATCGTGCAGGATGACGAGATCGGCGTATTTGCCCACTTCTAAAGTTCCCAGTCGATCACCACGGTGGATGGCTGTTGGCGGCGTAACGGTATACGCCCGCAACGCTTCTTCGACTGTTAGTGAGTGCGAGGCCAGCCAAACGTCGCCCGCGAGTGTTCGAGCGTTGACGGCTGAGTCGATTCCCTTAAACGGATTCAGTGTAACCACGGGCCAATCGCTGCCAAAAATGAGTATCGCCCCCGAATCCAAAAGTTGACGAAACGCGTATGAACCGGCGAGCCGTTTTTTTCCAATCGCGATTTCTGCGTATCGTCCGTCGTCGGCTTTGTGAAAGGGTTGCATGGAGGCGACCACGCCGAGATGACCGAATCGCTGAATGTCGGGAACCAATAGATGTTGCACATGCTCCGCTCGATACAACGCATATCGGCGGTTGTTACTGTTAAGCGTGTATTCATAGGCGTTGAGCAGTTGATGGTTGGCCTGGTCGCCGATGGCGTGCATCGCGATCTGATAGTCGAACGAATCCGCCAGCGCGACGAGTTGCTGAAATTTTTCCTGCGGATCCGCCAATGCGGTGAGTTGACCTCGCGGGTAGGGCATGTCATCGGTCGCGTCTGAGTAGTGGTCGTGCATGTACGCGGTTCGACTTCCCAACGAGCCATCCATGTATCCCTTAAAACCCGCGATACGAAGCATGTCGCTGTCGAGGCCATAACCTTTTACCTTGTCAACGTAAGGGGTCCAGTCGCCGACTTGTAGATAGGCTGTGATGCGAAGCAAGAGTGTGCCATCCTTTTCTGCGCGACGAAAGGCTTTGAGGTGAGGCAGGGTACACATGTCGTGAACGGAGGTTACGCCCAGCGAATTGGCGTGACGTATCGCGCGTTGCAACGCCTGATAATTTTGTTCCGTCGTGGAATCGGGAATGTGCTTGCGGACCAGGCTCATTGCGGATTCTTTTAAGATGCCTGTGGGTTGGCCGGTTTGCGGATCGCGAACAATCTCACCACCCTTGGGATCCTTCGGGCCTTGTCGATCGATGCCCGCAAGACTAAGTGCCGCAGTGTTCACTACCGCGGAGTGACCGTCCATGCGAGACAGGAAAACCGGAATGTTTTTAGTAAACGGATCGAGCCATTCTCTGATTGGACTTTCGGGGTTTCGCCAACTCTCTACGCTCCAGCGTCCGCCGAGTATCCATTCGCCGCGATTTTTCGTTTTCGCTTTATCCGCGACAGCTTGAATAAATTCCGATTTGCTCTGCACGTCGCGTAAGGTCAGGCGATCCAGTTGTAAACCGCCGCCGATGATGTGCGTGTGGCTATCGGTGATGCCGGGAATGATTCGCCGTGCGCGTGCGTCGATCATTTTCGTGTTTGGACCAACATAGGGACGCATTTCAATGTCGGTTCCGATGGCGATAATACGTCCATAGCGCGAAGCCAACGCTGTGAGTGGTTTATCCGAGGGCGGGTCGGCCTGACCCGTCCAGATGCGTCCTCCCACGATCACCAGATCAGCATACAATTCTGAATGATGGATGCGGCTGGACTTGATGGTTGACGAAGATGTGCATGAAATCCAACCAGTCGCACAAAACGCTGTGAGCAAAGCGAATGCAGCGGTCTTTCGTGTTTTTTTTGCAGTTAATAATCGGGTCATGACTTAAACTCCTGCGACATTGATGTTCTTGCTCTCATTTACTGTGATAAACACGGTGTAGACGTGTCACAGCCTTTTAGGATATAGTAACGTGATTCAAGGCTTGAGGGAATAGTACAAGCCTGAGCCGCAGGCTTCAGCCTGCGCGGAGATGGAATGTGGAAATGATATATAGATTTGTATTGTTAAAAATTCTCTAATAAAATGTGTCACTTTACAATGTAACGATACAATATGTTCGCTTTGGAGGCGACGCGATGAATCAGGAACAACAGACGCAAGACATTGTTGATCAGAAAAAAATTCTTTGTCCGCAGTGTGAATCGACGTTTCTCACGAACCGACACTGCAAGAGTATTTGTGAAACGTGTGGGTACGTGGAAAGTTGCGAGGATAACTTCGTTCCCAATCAGGATAATCCGGTTGAATGTTAATTCATGTTGAAATCTAAAACATTTAATGCAATGGTTCTTCGTGGTGGTCGTGTGATCGATCCGTCCACGGGACGGGACGAAGTGGCTGACATTGCGATCGAGGATGGAAAAATCGTATCGAGCGATCCATCTGATGCGATCGAAATCGATGCGAAAGGTTTGATCGTCTGTCCGGGTTTGATGGACATTCACGTTCATCTGCGCGAACCGGGTCAAACCCATAAGGAAGATATCGCGACGGGAACTGCGGCGGCTGCGGCGGGCGGGTTTACGTTTGTCGCGTGCATGCCCAACACTCAGCCGACATTGGATCAAGTAGACGTGATTCAATCTGTCATCAAACGCGCTAACGAAATCAATCTTTGCGAAGTCGGACCCGTAGGATGTATCACGCAAAAGCGAATGGGTGATGTGCTGGCTGGAATGGCTGAGTTGAAAAAATCCGGCGTAGTTGCGTTTAGCGATGATGGAACGGGCGTGGAAAAAGATAATGTGATGCGGGCTGCGTTTGAATTGGCGAAGGAAATCGATACGGTGTTGATTCAGCACTGCGAATATAAAGCGATTTCCGACGGCGGGGTGATGCATAAGGGTGAAGTCTCCGACAGGCTGGGTTTGCCCGGTCTCGATCCGCGTTCGGAAGAGGATATGATCGAGCGCGACATTGCTTTGTGTCGAGAAACGGGTGGCCGATATCACGTCGCACATATTTCAACCGCGCGAGCGGTGGAAATGGTTCGCCGAGCCAGGGCGGAGGGATTACCCGTGACGTCGGAGGTGTGTACGCATCATCTGGTGCTCACCGACGAAGCATGCGATATGGACGATCCGAACACCAAAATGCATCCCCCACTTCGACCGCGCGGCGATGTCGACGCCTGTCGACAGGGCCTGCTGGACGGCACGATCGATTGCATCGTGACCGATCATGCCCCGCACACGATGGAGGAAAAAAATGTCGGATTCTTAAAAGCTCCGCCGGGGATCGTGGGTCTGGAAACCGCCGTTGGATTGGCGGCCCTGGCGATGCTGGAAACGGGTCTGGCTGATTGGCCTGGCCTGATTAAATGGTTTACAACCGGAGCGGCCAAAGTGTTACGGAGCGAACCACCAACTTTGAGTGTGGGTAACCCAGTCAACCTCACGGTGGTTGATCCGCATGGTCATTGGGTTGTGGACCCGGAAAAATTCGCTTCCAAAGGTCGAAACACGCCGTTTTCGGGCTGGAAACTGCCCGCCAGGGCGATCGGCACCATTCGTTACAATTCTGTTAACTTTCTCAAGTCATCCAGGCTCGATTTCCAGCAATGATGTCGTTTGTTTATCTCACAACAGTCAAACGATCCACAAGATTTGACATGTAAATTCTTGACTTTTATGTCGAATTACATTACCGTGACGAAAGTCCCCCACGGAGTTGGAGTAGATGCAGGAACAAATTTCATCAGTGCAAAGTTCACCGACAAAAACTACAGTTTTGACCGTTGAAAGCAGCCAGCCTGCTCAAACCATTGTTTACGATGAACACCGAAGTGTGTTACGGACGATCAGCCCCCTCGTCGCACAAGTCAGTCAGTTGGGCGATGTAAGTTCGTACTCCTGTATGGTTCGAGATATCAGCGAAGATGGTTTGTTCATGCGGATTCCTACTGATTGTCACATATCTGTCGGTCATCGATGTGAAGTAACGATTGTTGGTGATGTCGAGGCAAATCAATGCAGCGGTTTGATTGGTGAAACATTTTACGCGACCGTTATTCGCAGTGAGCGCATTGAGCTTGAAACCGAAACCGTGGTCGGCGTTGGCCTGCGTTTCGATCAACCACTCTACTTCTAATCCACCCCCCCCCCAAAAAAAAATAACGAATCTCAATCCATAAGACGGTCTGCCTTTACTCGCAAATCGGCATCTATGACTGATAATGACTGAGGAATTGCATCATCAAATCCACCAAAGCGAACGCGTACAGCCGGTGCACCGGCAGGGTGATATTCCCATTCACCCACACGCGTCAATCTTCGAGGGACGCCTCCGGTTCTGCGTATTTCCATCCTTCCCTTTCGCGGTTTGACCTCAAATTTTTCGTTATTTCCTTTCCCAAACGCGAACACTCCCTGGATCGCGGTTAATTCTTTTTCAGGGATGTCGAGACCCGGTTGAACGTCGTCCGGTGCGTTGATGGTGGTTAAATACTGAACAACTTTTTTGGCGTTGTCACCGCCGCGTCGTGCATGCGACATCAAGCTGATACCGTGCGGCCCGGGCAGTCGTTCAATACCCAGATTCATCTCAATCGTTGCACGCACAGCGTCTAGTTGTCCGAGCATGGCATAGGTGAAAATATTCGGGCGGGCGCCGTTTTTCATCAGTACTTCAACAATTTTGGTGTTCCCCACGTGAGAGGCTGCCCCGATGGCGGTTTCCCAGTCGCCAAATCCCCAATCCCACGAAGCCTTCGCCAGTGTGGGATGCAACGTAACAAGTTCTTTGACACGCTTCAGGTTAAAGTGTGAAACGCCCACCATTTCTTTAACCTGTTCCGCGCTTTGACGTGGATATTCATCCGGAAGGGTGTTGGAGATTATTTTTTTGGATGGCTCTGTGGTGCCTGATCCGTCAACATGGGCCAGCGCTGGTCTGACTCCAAACAAAGCAACTGCACTACATACGACGGGCGTTGATCCCAGGAAATCTCTCCGCGAAAACGATGTCTTCATACCAGCTCTCCTCTTGTATGAATGGTGATGATATACGTACTACGCAAATATCACGAAAGCAGTTCTCCATGGTTTTGTATGATTATGTAGCAACGTGGTGGATGAAAATGTTGTAGTCAAGTGATCTCTTATTTTATGTAACGTAATTGATACAACGAAGATAGGTTTTATTCGTGATGATCAATCCCGCCGGCCAAAAATGATGTAAGCGTAGTATAGCATACTCGCGATGGCGGTGATTGTGGCTGCGACGTAAGTCATCGCTGCGGCGCTGAGCACCTTGGCGACCACGCGCTGTTCCGCGACAGTGACCATACCTTGCTCGAACAATATTTTCTTCGCCCGGCTCGAGGCATTAAACTCGACAGGCAGATTGATAATCTGAAACAACACCACAACGGCAAATAATGATAATCCGATGACCGCAACGGGTCTTCCGATCTGTGTTTGTTCAAAATAGGACAAGATGAGGCCTACGATAATAAAACCTACAGATAAGCTGCTGCCGATCGAAGCCATGGGAACCAGGCCGTTGCGTAGGGCGAGCGGCCCATATGCGTGGCTGTCTTGAATGGCGTGGCCCACTTCATGTGCTGCAATGCCCAGCGAAGCTAATGATCGACCTTGATAGACTTCCGGGCTGAGTCGTAACATTTTCCTTTTTGGATCATAGTGGTCGCCGAGGAATGATTTCGCCGGTTCGATGCCAACGTCGGTAATGCCGTAGGAGTTTAATATGCGTTGAGCGGTTTCCGCTCCGCTGAGTCCGCAGGATGCTCGTTGTTTGCTGGCCATTTTGAATGCGGATTTGACTTTCCACTGTGCCCACATCGCCAGCAGCATCGCCGGGCCAACGAATAAAAAATACATCGGATCGAAAAAGTACCATCCCATGTCTTATCCTTTCATTCCTTATCGTAACGGTTTTCTAACCGGTTCAGTGAAATCGATTACTACTTCTACGACAACAGACCCTGCCGGGATCGCTCGGTATTCTACCATCGACCATCGACCGCGTCATGCGTCAATATAGCTGGTGGAGGTTTCGATGGAATGAGGGTTATGGTGTTTGCCCATCGGGTTTTCTGCAGGTACGCCGATTAATACTTGTCAATATACGCTCGAATGTTTTGGTCGGTGGGCTTACCAAAGTTGTTCTGGAAAGCGGCGAAATCACGAAGACCGAATTTAATGTCATCGTCCAGGTCAAACATCTCTTTACACGCCCGCCTGGGAGGTCGTACACCCAACCGTCCCCCGGTCATACAATTTTGAAATCGCCAGTAATCGGTCAAATCCAATTCGCAGTTCGCGTTCGTATCACCCACTGGTCGGCCATCCTCCAGCACGGGTGACAGATAGGGAGAGAACTTACACAGGTCAAATTCGTTGGGTACGCCATCGCCGTCAATATCTGTATCGCATACATCGATCGTACCGTCAAAATCAAAATCAGGCTCACAGCTATCGGGGACATTATTGTGGTTGCAATCCTTACTCTCACCTGACAGAATTTCGCAAGTATCCAGATTTCCGTTGTTATCACAGTCTCGACCACACTCGTCAGGAAATGAATTGCCATCACAATCATCGCTCGTACCGTTGGCGATGTCCTCATCATCGGGGACCCCATTCCCATTGCAATCTCGATCGCCGATTCTCAGATAATAAACATCCTGCTCGCCGTTAAACGTCGCGGCGTAAGCAAGATTTACACCGCTATGATCAGAGATGGAATGATAGTAATCACCGATTTTACTTTGATTCGGCCAGCCGACCCAGCTGTCGAACACCGGACTTACCGGAACATTTTCCGACCAGCTCAGACCTCCATCCCATGAATAGGCATAATAAAGTTCTGACAAATTCACTTGACCGGTATTACGCGTATCATTCCAGAATACATCGATCCGCCCATTGGGCGCCACAGACATCGTGCCAAACCATTGCCAGGCGCCATTACCCACAGGGTCGTCGTTAACACGAACCGGTGCGCTCCATGTAGCTCCGCCATCGGTACTCCTTGCGAACATTATATCTAAAGGATCAGAGCCACCAGTATCAACGGATGCTAATGCATATAGATTGCCGGACGCAGATGTATTCGAGTGATCTGAATCGATCCAGTACTGACCGAGTAACCCACCTGGGTTAGGGCTACTGCTAAAAGCACGTACGTTTCCTCCCAGGTCAACTCTAACGGGTGTTTCAAAAGTTGGAGTTTCATTGGCATCCATCGCATTCGTTGATTTTAGGACTTGTCCAGACCCATAGACGAAGAGATTTCCTTCAGGGTCAACGGTAAGCGTTCCCCAGGCTGCTTGCGCTCGGATGGGTGCCATAAAATTCATTCCA
>CBDTZI010000165.1:0-7373 GCA_965364865.1 uncultured bacterium
TAATTTTCAACGCATCCAGTTTACACCCGATCTTTTGCCAGCTGACTTGTTGGGCGAAGACGTTGCCCGCCGTTTAGTGGATGTCTGGCTAGTGACAGAGTACGAAGGTGGCCGACACGACCGCCGCGTACAGAAAATCACCGACTACGAAAACAACGGACAATCTGCTATTTAATGCATGCACGTAGCTTCATGTTTTACAATTCAAATGTCGTATACATACAACCCCGCCTGGTCGTTGCGTAAGATTTGGAAAAGTCATACATGTTATTGTTGATCCACATGCTTAGGGTAAAGCGTAGTTGAAAAACAGGCGGCGGTGGGATTCGAACCCACGGTAATGGATTTGCAATCCACCCCCTTAGTCCACTTGGGTACGCCGCCAGGCGTTTGAAGTTTCTCTCGTGGCTCGTCATGCTAAACACCACGAAAGACGAATACCAACTGTTCCTCTAAAGCCTCGCAGTTCCTCGATAGCCTCGTTGGTACACATCATTAACCCGAAAATCCGGGTTGTCGACCTACCAGGCCAATCGATCATCAGATCAGCTGCACATCAGGCAGATGCGAGATCGGCCATTCTACAGAAATACGGAAATGATGCAAAAGAGTAATCGTTCAAGCCTGTAATGCCTTGAATTACCGGTCTCAATTGTGCAAAGGTGTCGTCGAGCGGAAATCGCCGACGGTCATTTCCCTTATCAGACGCAAATATCGTATAAGAAGACGTACGGATTGATTCATCGTGGTAACAGCTGTGTCACGGATCGGTGGGTAGGAGTGTATCGGGGACGGATTCAGCTTATACTGCCCGCTTCGAGCAGTTACGGATGGCTTCGGGTTGCGATTCGACGAGGAAGTCGATCGACGGTCTTGTGAGAGCCGATTTGATCAATGGTTATGTGTTTATTTGGTTGACGAATTGAATAATTTTCTTCATATCCTACCAGCGGTACTCAGCTACGCTCGGCTTCATTTTTCTTCTGTAAAACGATATTCAATCAGTCCAGCCGCTCTGATCTGTTGCGCGATTGGGCTAGTTGGGTGTAAAACCACATTACCTTCAACCATTATTCAACACGATATAAAACTACCCATCCCCGCGTCGGCGACTTCCCTGCCGGATCAGGATCGACTAAGCGATCTGGATCAGGGAGAAGAGTATAAAATATCTGCCAGGTCTTTGATCCCGATCGCCTTCAATTTGATGCCGGATATCAAGTCGAGTTACCAGAGATTCAAATCGGAAGAGGCGAGATACGATTTTTTCTATTCGACGCGAGATTCGTTGACGCCGCGTATGACGGCTTCCAACCGATTTTCAAGCAGTCGAAATGCTGATTTAATTTCCCGTCATCGCGATCACACGGTGGCGCTGTCTGTAGAAAAACAGTTTTTCGACACCACTCGAATGGAAGTGGGCGTAGGATATCGCACCGTTGAGGAGGACAATGAGGAGACGGATGACGATATCGGCAACACGCCGTTTGTTTCTGCAAACATTCGATATCCATTCTCCGCTTCGCGTGAAAAGCTGGAGCGTACCAGCGAGGACATTTTTCGCAGGAACGAACTTGACGACGTGCAGCTTGGCTATATCCAGCAAATTCGCAGCCGCCTGCAAAGCGCGATGTTTCAATTTTATCGGGTATCCAGAATTCAGCGCGACGTCGCCTATCAACAAAATTATGTGGATGATCTGATTGCGCTCGATCGTAAGTTGAAAACGGTGGATCATCGCGACGTCACCGCGGACCTCAGCCGACTGCAGGCGGAAATCGCACGTGTGGAAGCGGATCATCGAAACAACCGCGGCTGGTATGATGTGCAAATGACTCGTTTGAAAGTGTCGCTGGGGCTGGCGTTCCATGTACAGATTAAATTGCTGAATGAGCCGTTTAATCCTTTTGAGGGAAAGACCCATCAGCAATTGTTACGATTGAGTATTGAAACCGATCCGGAAATTGCGACTCTTCGAAACAGTGTGCGAAATGCGGAGGTACAGCTCGATCTTGCCCGGCGGGGTCGCTGGGATATTGCGTTACTGGTGGACGCCGCATCGAATTTGGAGGGTCGAGGTGCCAATGATGGCATCAGTGATTGGAACGTCTCTGTCGGGTTGGATATTTCCGCGGTCGATCCGCGTGTCACGGATAGTTTGAGCCGTCAGGCTCAATCCAGTATCTCTCGATTTCAGCAGGCCATCGCCGCTCGCGAAAACGCCATCTACGCCGATACGTATGAGCCCCTGATTCGGATAGACACCCTGGGCCAGAGTCGCATGGAGCTGGCGAAAAACCTACCCCGTTTTCAAAGCGATTACGACACAGGTGTTAAAGATTTTTTCGCAGGCAAGCTGAACATCGACGATTTACTGCTGCGGCGCGAAACATTAATCGATCAACAATTTGAAGTATCACGTCTCACCATGATGGTGGGCGCCAACGTCGCTGAGCTTTGTTCCGCGACGGGTAAGTTTTTTGAACTACTCAACGGCTCGGAAGACGACTAAGAATTTCGCCCGAAGATAAACAGCCGGTATAAACTTGTCGCTGCCACTGCCATTTTTGACCCCGCCATAATGACACTTTTCATCTGTCTTTATTTCCATCTCTTTCGTAAGTCCTTGTAAATAAAGGGCTTACGGGTGTTTTTTGGGGCCGGGGATTCTGGCACGCGGCCTGCACCAGGGTATATCGACTTGAGCTGTTGGACGTTCGAGCATGATGAAAATGAACCGTGCATTCAAATAAAAGGAGTACACATATGTTAGCGCACAGACTTTTTCCACTGGCGACATTGAACGATTTTTGTGGTGAGATGGATCGTGTTTTTGGTACGATCAAGGATAGCGGGTATGCGCCCATCGCGCGATTTCGAAACATTCCCCCGGTAAACATTTCTCAAGATGAGAAAAATGTTTATGTGGAGATCGAGGTTCCGGGGTTGACGATGGAAAATCTCGAAGTTGAAGTGATCGACGACACGCTGACGATTAAAGGTTCACATGAGCAGGTCTGCGATGAAAACCGAACCTATCATCGTCGGGAACGATCGAAAGAAGAGTTTACTCGACGATTCAATCTGAACACCGAGGTCGTATCACAAGACATCGAAGCGGTGTTGAAAAACGGTGTACTCACCGTCACACTGCCCAAGCGTCCGGAAGTGCAACCCAAAAGAATCGAAGTCAAGACGAGCTAATTACCGTATCAACTGATTTGGACACTCTGTGTTGTGTAAATAAAATACCTGCAGAGTCGTGAACAAAAAAAGCCCACGGGGTTATTCTCCGTGGGCTTTTACGTTCTTAGCATCGGGATGATGCCCCGTTATTTTCGTACATAGGTAATTTCAATGACTTTATATCCATCACCTGCATGCAGGTCGATGATATCAAACACGTATTTATTTGCATCAATGATACGGGTTACATATTTGACGGTACGACCCGTGACTTTTAATGCGGGTTCGTCCATCTCGCCGTAGTACGTGAAATTACCGGTTTCTGGGTTACGCATTCCCGCCATGGTAAGAAAATTCGTCTGCATGTTGGAACACCAACTACTGTAGTACATGTTGCGGTAGTTATCGTAGCCTGTTATGCCAATACCCTCATAGGCCTGGCCCATCATAGTACCTTTATGTTCGTCCATAAGGAATCGGCCATCGAGTACCCATTTGATGTCCGACGTACCTTGTGTTTCCGTCGGTGGGGAACCGGGGCCGCCCATCCACATTTTGGTAACCGTCATCCACTTCCCGACAAAATAATTGAGATGTTTGTGGTGCTCGCTCGGGGCAGCGAGTTTCTGCCACATTTCCATTTCAGCCTTTTGTTCTGGTGTCATTTGTGGGTGATTATCTGTTTGCGCAGAATCTGTTTGCACGGATTGAGCCTCTGAATAAACCTGACACCCGGCGAAAACAATTATACCGGTTAACAGTACAGCACTTACACTACTTTTATGGCGCATTTTTCTCTCCTATAAGTATGTATTAGTGATTCGATATTGTGGATTCATTATAAGCCATCGACGATAAAACAAAAGGGTCATAGATGTTGCAAATAACAAGACACGATCAAAAACCCAATTTTCCGGCAATCTCGTTGACACCCACATAACCAAAAAACAACAATGTTGCGACGAGCACGATGTTGGTGATCCAGCCGTTGCGGTATTGACGGCCTACCCAGGCGGTTCGATTGTTCATCAATAGCAGCGTTAACGACAATAGCGGCATAAAAAACGAACCCATAATCGCATAGATTAGCTGTATCTGCTTTACCGAAATCATTAAAAGCGGTAGTGGAATGATCGCTATTGCGACAAGATATATTTTGTATGCTTTGGTTTGGTGTAACGGGATGGACGCGCTGGCTGTACCGGATTTCCCTTTTCTAATCGATAAGAAATCGGCAAACAAATAAGGTACACTCTGCCACACTCCCAACAGCGACGAAAAAACTGCGCCCCAGAATCCGATTAAGAACAACCATTTCCCGGGTGCGCCCAAAACGACTCCGAGTTGATCTGCCAGTGTGATCGCCATGTTGGCTAACCCTCCTGATCCCTTTTCAAGATTCAGGTTTGATCCGATGACCACCATGGATATTCCGAACAATGCGGTCATGGTGTAGCCGATCATGAGATCGAAGCGACAGGCTCTGACGCCTGACAAACCGCTGCGGTCGAGCTCGCGTATCCAGTAACCATAAGAAAGAAGGGTGACCGTTCCTCCCACGCCGCCAAGAATTCCGAGTACCCAACCCATGCTTCCTTCGGGAATGGAAAACGAGGTCAGTCCGCGGGCGATCATCGACCAGTCGGGCTTGAGCATCAGTGCGGTTAGTATCACCGCGACAAACATCATGGCGATACAGGCCGCCATCATCTTTTCAAAAAGTTTGAACCCGCCCACACGAACCAGCACAAGTCCAACCAGCGAGTGAATCACTCCCCAGATGATTTTGGATAGTTTAGGGTCGTCGCTCAGGGCAAACATTCCCGTACCCGCGATCCCGCACGCGTTGACCAATGCACCACCGGTGAAGAACGACCAGGGTATGAAATAGATCAGAAAAACCCACTGGACCCAACTGCCGAGTCGGTGGACCCAGCCTTCCAGCAGGGTGGTATGGGTCGCCATCTGCCAGCGGGCGATCCCCTCGTTGAGAAACCATTTCAGAATCGCACCCGCCGCAGCCGCCCACAGGATAATCAAACCCACAGCCGATCCGCCCAGGCCGGCGGTGATTAAATCGCCCGCGCCCACACCGGTCGCCGCGACCAATACGCCTGGTGCGATGCGATGAAACCAAGATATTGACGGCTTGGTATTGGCCTTGCCAGTGTTTTCTTTCATGACGTATTTCATTTGGCCCGTAAAAGTAATGTGATGGACGCTCAGCCATTGACTATACCGCAGGATTGTAGTTTCATCACCTATATAGAAGTATGAACCCTTATTCAGAGGCTGATCATGAACATTTTAATTGCAGATAAATTTCAAGACTCGGCGGTCGAGGCACTTCGCCAGGCCGGTTGCAACGTGGAATACGACGGCTCGCTCGACGGCGACGCACTTAAAGAGGCTGTGATCAAGACGGAGTGTGCGGTGTTGGTGGTCCGTAGCACAAAAGTCACCGAAGACATTCTTGCGGCCAGCGGAAAATTAAACGTCGTGGTACGGGCCGGGGCTGGTGTAAACACCATCGATACCAAAGCGGCTTCGTTGCGTAGTGTACTGGTCGCCAACTGCCCGGGAAAAAACTCGGTCGCGGTTGCGGAACTCACCTTTGGATTAATTCTGGCGTTGGACCGCCGTATTGTGGACAACGTTCGTGATTTATCCGACGGCACATGGAACAAAAAAGAATACTCCAAAGCGCGAGGTCTGAAAGGCCGTACGCTGGGCGTGGTCGGGTTGGGGAAAATCGGCGAAGCGGTTGTTAAACGCGCCAAAGCGTTTGAGATGAATGTTGCGGTTTGGAGTCGGTCGTTCACACCTCAGCGAGCGAAGGAGCTGGATGTGATCTTCTGTGATAGTCCCGCGGATGTCGCATCCAGGAGCGATATTTTTTCCATTCACTTAGCTGCCGCCGCCGAAACGAAAAACATCATCAACGCGGATGTGCTCAATCGTTTAGCGCCGGGTAGTTATGTGATCAACACCGCAAGAGCGGACGTGGTGGATTACAAGGCGCTGGAAATGATCATGAAAGAGAAGGGTTTGCGCGTGGGGTTGGATGTCTATCCCGACGAACCCAAAGCTGGCGATAAAGATTTTAAGAATAAAGCGTTGATTGCGGGCGGTGGAGTGTATGGCACCCATCACATCGGCGCATCCACCGATCAGGCGCAGGACGCCATCGCTCAGGAGACGGTGCGCATCGTAACCCATTACATGAAGACCGGGCAGGTGGAAAACTGCGTGAATCTGTGTGCGAAGTCACCGGCTCGATATGTGGTGGTGGTTCGACATCGTAATCAGCCGGGTGTGCTGGCCCATGCGTTGGGTGCGATTCGACATGCGGGGATCAACGTCGAGGAGATGGAAAACGTGATCTGCGATGGCGCGGAATCAGCCTGTGCGCAGATCAAAGTGGACAGCCCGCTGCCCGATGAAGTGCTAAAGCTGATCGAAACCGGCCACGAACATGTAATCGGCGTTTCCGAATTCGCGGTGGGGGATTGATTTATTCCACCGTAACGCTTTTGGCGAGGTTTCGCGGTTTGTCGACGTTGCACTTACGAAGAACAGCTGCGTGATAGGCGATGAGTTGTAACGGTACGGTAGTCAATAGCGGTTGTAATGGTTCCACGGTATCGGGCACGAACAAAACATGATCTGCGATTTTTTCAATCTCGCGGTCGCCTTCGGTCGCGATGGCGATAACGCTTCCACCACGAGCTTTCACTTCAGAGATGTTATTCAGAATTTTTTCGTATTGCAGCCCAGCGGTTGCGATCACGACCACTGGCATCCCTTCGGTAATCAACGCGATCGGACCGTGCTTCATTTCCGCAGCTGGCAAGCCTTCCGCGTGAATGTAGCTGATCTCTTTGAGTTTCAGCGCACCTTCCAACGCGACGGGATAGTTAAAACCACGGCCCAGATATAGCCAGTTATCTTTGTCGATATATTTTTTTGTTACGGCTTTGATTTCGTCATCGTGCTTCAACACTTGTCTGATTTGATCGGGTATTTGCGAAAGGGCGGTGATAAACTGCGAAGCGGCTGTCGTGGACATGTGCTTGCGTCGACCGAGATAACAAGCGATCAACGCGAGCACGGTGACCTGGCCGGTGAACGCTTTGGTCGAAGCCACGCCGATTTCCGGTCCGACATGTAGAAAAATCCCCGCATCG
>CBDTZI010000166.1:0-7363 GCA_965364865.1 uncultured bacterium
TTTTTGCCCGCGATCCCATCCATCACACTGGCTGGCTTAGCGCCAGGGATACCCGGGTCATGGGGCAAACATCATCCGTCAGGAGGTTTCACTCGCCCAACGTCGATCATAAGGACATTCTCTGCTCTATTATCGACCCCTTACCGGACGTTCTCCACATCCAAACACTGGGATATCAGGTCGTTTAATCGCTACGTCGAGTCTGCTCATACATAAGAAATGTTAGAAAAATGAATCAAAACAGCGGGTACAGAAACGGAGCCAGTGGGGATGAGCTGGCGAAGACCAGGAACGCTCCGACGAGCAACAGCACCGCGATAAACGGAATCAGCCACCACTTCTTCTCCTGCTTGATGAACAGGAAAAATTCTTTGAACAGTGATTGCTTGGCCATGTTATTTCAGTCCTATCGAATCGAAACGCTTTCGTCGGTCATCAGGGAAGCTTCGAGTTTGACGCTTCGTTTCATGCCGGCTTCGTAATCCACCACGTCGGGCTTCGTGGTCACGATGAAATTTCCGATCACCAGCGCGTCAATGCCCGTATGCACAAACGTATGATACGCGTCCGCGGGGCTGCAGACAATCGGCTCGCCGCGAACATTAAACGAGGTGTTGATCACCACCGGCACGCCGGTGAGATCGCCAAATTTTTTGATTAACCGGTAATACAACCCGTTTTCCTCTCTGGTCACCGTCTGCACCCGGCCCGTGCCGTCCTGATGGGTAACGGCTGGGATGATCGAACGTTTTTCTTCGCGCACTTTGGGAACGAGCAACATGTACGGCGCTTCCATTCCTTCGGGCATTTCAAAATACTCGTGCGCCTTTTCTTTGAGCACCGCCGGGGCGAACGGTCGAAACGCCTCGCGGAATTTCACTTTGGCGTTGATGACATCTTTCATTTTTTCGTTGCGTGCATCAGCCAGGATCGACCGCGAACCCAGCGCACGCGGACCAAACTCCAATCGACCCTGAAACCAGCCGATCACCAGTCCGTCGGCGATCATTTTCGCGCTACGCTCAAGCAATTCAGCTTCGTCGTCTACGCGATTATATTCTGCACCGACTTTCTGTAGCGCCACCTCAATTTCCATATCGTTAAACGACGGACCCCACAACGCGTGTTTCATAGTGAACGTTCGAGGATGATTGAGCGCACAATTATAAATATAAAACGCCGTTCCCAGCGCGCCGCCGGAATCACCGGCTGCGGGTTGAATAAAAATGTTTTTGAAACCCGACTCCTGCAAAATGCGCCAGTTGGCGACGCAATTGAGACCCACACCGCCCGCTATACAGAGATTATCCATGCCCGTTTCGTTGCGAACGTGGCTGGCCATCTTCACCATAATCTCTTCGACAATTTTCTGGCCCGAATGGGCGATGTCACGGTGAAAATCAGTCAGCTCGGTTTCCGTCGATCGCTGGGGATGTCCGAACAGCGTCTCCCATTTGTCACTGATGGTTCGTTCGGTGGAGTGGGTGTGTACAAAGTATTGTAAGTTCAGTCGGATGCTGCCGTCGTCTTTGATGTCCACGATTTCGCGAAACTGATCGACGTATTTCGGCTGACCGTACGGGGCAAGACCCATTACTTTCCACTCCGCGTCGTTAATGCGAAAACCCAGATACGCGGTAATCGCACTGAACAACAATCCCACCGAATGAGGGAAGCGGATTTCCTTTTTCATTTCGATCTGGTGGCCACGACCGATCCCCCAACTCGTTGTGGTCCATTCACCTACGCCGTCGGCGGTAATGATGGCTGCTTCTTCAAATGGGGAGACCAAAAACGCGCTGGCTGCGTGAGACAGATGGTGTTGACAGTAAAGAATATCCTGATCTACGCCGAGTTTTTCCTGGATTTCGCTGCCGATGCGCAGCCGATGGGTCAACCACAATGGCATCGCTTTCAGCCAGGGTTTGTAGGTCATCGGCCAGCACGCAAGAATCGTTTCCAGTATGCGATTGAACTTGACCAGCGGTTTTTCATAGAAACCGATGTGATCTACCTGGTCGATGGTGATGCCTGCCTCTTTCAGGCAATACGCGATGGCTCGCTCGGGAAATCCGTTGAAATGTTTTTTTCGATTGAAGCGTTCCTCTTCCGCAGCCGCGATCAGTTGACCGTCGCGCACCAGTGCTGCACCGGAGTCGTGGTAGTAACAGGATATTCCAAGTACGTACAAATGAATTTCTCATGTAATGAAAAACACTGAGTCCGTCACCCACCCTTGCTTCGCAAGAACGGGGCATCCTCTCTTTTATAACAACACTGGCGGTCAAGCCGCCAGTGGCACCCGATATCTTCGACTAGAACGGCCTTTTCATCCGTTCGATGGAGGTTTCGTGCGTTTTATAATCTTCCCAGTAGGTTCCGCCGGAAGTCAGTTTTTTTCGCAGTGGATCACCCAGCCTCACGATCAACGAAAACACCGGCAACAGCACAATAAACAACACCGTCAGCATAATCGTGGTCATGATCGTACCGATGAACGTAGCCACCGTCATCCACACGACATAAACCGGTTTGGCCACGCCCGGCAAGGTATAACTCAAACCGAACAGGAAAAATCCCAACCCCTCCAGGCTGACTCCCAAAATCTGAATCCAACGGCCCTTCCATTCGAGATCTACAACATCCCATGTTTTGATGAATAATGAAAAATATACCACCGCACCAATAAAAAAGAACCCTATCAGCATGGCATTGCCGAATTTACGAAGCTCTTTATTGGATGGGTTTTTATTAACAGTGAACATGAACTATCGAATCAAACTTGAACAATGTGACAATATTAACTCTCAAACAACTCTTTGGGGTCGAGTTTTTTCACCAGAATGACCGGCTCGCCCAGCGCGTGACCGTCGGAGAGTGGATCCGTCGCGGAAGACCACGCATGATAATCATCGCCGAGATTTAACATGGTAGCGCACTTCGCCGCCGTCGCGGGTAAAAACGGAGTGATGAGCGTGGTCAGCGTTCGCGCTGTCTGAAAACAAATGTTCATAGCCCTGCCGCACGCCTCCATATCTGTCTTACGGCTTAAAAAAGGTTTCGTCGCGTCGAAATATCCGTTGCCCGCTCGAGCCAGGGCCATCACCTCAGCCAATGCGCTTTTGAATCGACAGGCTTCCAGTTCCTCGCCCGTTTTTTCAGCCGAAGTTTTGCACTGAGCCAATTGATCGTTGTCCTGTGAATCGCGATCACCGGCGGGTGGTAATTTCCCATCGAAATACTTATGCGCAAAGGTCATCGTGCGATTGAAAAAGTTTCCAAACGCGTTGAGCAGTTCACCGTTGTTGCGGGAGATAAAATCGTCCAGATCAAATGTCGTTCGCGCGCTTTCCGGTGCGATGGCGGTGAGATAATATCGCAGCGGGTCGGGATCAAACGTCTTGAGATAATCCTCAATCCAAATCGCGGTCCCGCGACTTTTGCTGATCTTCTCCTCTTCCTTACCAGGAAACTTGATGTTCAAAAACGAATTGGACACCACGTTGTGCGGTAGTTGATATTCACCTTTTTGCTCGATCACGGTTTCGTCTTCATGCGACGCAAGCATCATCGCGGGCCAGGTGATCGCGTGAAAAACAATGTTATCTTCACCGATGAAATGAACCACTTTGCATTCGGGATCCTTCCACCATTTTTTGTATTCGTCCAGCCCCAGTCCCTGCTGCTCAAACAGCGCACCGGTAAACGAAACATAACCGATGGGCGCATCAAACCAGACGTAAAGTGACTTACCATCGGCATCGGGATCGTCCAGCGGAACCGGAACCCCCCACGTCAGATCACGCGTCATCGCACGCTCGGGTAATCCTTCCGCTTCGATTCGACCGAGCGACTGATTCAACACCGTGGTTCGCCAATGCGCACCGCAGGCGCCTGCATCTTTTTTACTCGCCAACCAAGCGGTGAGTCGCGGCTGTAATTGATCGAGACGCAGATACCAGTGGATGGTTTCACGCAACTCGGGCGTCGAACCGGTCATGACACTGATGGGGTTAATCAAATTAAGTTGTTCAACCGCTCGACCACAATCTTCGCACTGATCTCCAAAGGCCTGATCACTCTTGCAATGCGGGCAGGTGCCCTTCACAAATCGGTCGGGCAGAAATTGCTCGGCCTCGACATCATAAAGCTGCTTGGTTTTTCGTTTGGTAAAATATCCTTTTTCAAAAATCTCCAGAAAGAGTTCCTGGCTGAATTTCTCGTGGTTTTCGGTATAGCCCGGTTGATGCGTGCCCCCGAAAATGTCGAAAACAATTTCCAACCCGTCGAAATCGCGTTTCTGAGCTTGATTATAAAAGGCTGTGAGGTCTTCAACGCTCTTTCCCTGCTCCCGCGCGGTCTTCAGCGCAGCTACGCCGTTATCGTCGCTGCCACAGATGAATCGCACGTCCGCACCGGTCGCGCGAAGGTAGCGAACATAGGTATCCGCGGGTAAATATGCCCCAGCCACGTGACCCACATGGAGTCGGCCATTGGAATAGGGCTGGGCTGCGGTGATGAGAAATCGTCGTTGTGCCATGATTATCCGTCATTCTCAGTGTCAAAAGGTGATTTTTTCACGACGCCCGAAATCTCAGCGATCAGACTAAGCCTGTGCGAACAGCTGGAGTCCGGGCGAACAGGCAGGGATTGTATACGTTATAAAAATACCTGACAAGAAATCGCATAAGTAGGCCATCCACCCAGACCGATATACCATAGCTTTGACGTCATTGCAGAATTGCGGATATAATTCATCCGTCTGACAACTACCGATTGTGGCGGCCCTGATAGCCACATCATTCTTTCGTGGCCCATGAAAAGATTTTCAGCCTCGAAACTTATTTTGGAAACAACACATGAATATCTACACACTCGCGTTTGGCATGCCCGGTATGGTGGAATGGGTGATCATCGGCGTGATAGCGCTATTGATCTTTGGCCGTCGACTACCCGACGTCGCACGATCGGTGGGTAAGAGCATCGTCGAATTCAAAAAAGGAATCCGCGACGTCAAGGACGATATCAATCACCAGTCCAAAATCGAATCGTCATCCAACAACAACGCGATCGAAGACAAGTCTAATTCAAATTCGTCAAACACAAATGAATCAAACTCGGGTGCGTCAAACTCATCTTAAGCGCTTTTTCAAAACGGGTGCGACTGGCGGTTTGAACGCCAGTATTTTGGGTGGCATACAATACGTTTGCTTAAGTATGTTATAATATTGAGATGGGCAAATATATCAAAAAATGCCTGGCATACATTCTCCTGTTAGCTGCGACTTCATTAACCGCACTAAGTCTAACGACATACATTATCGACCAAAAAGAATGGCTTGATTCAACATACCAAATGGGCCCGGTCACCCTCACGAAAAGTCCCAACCTGGGATTTAATTTGACCTATAAAAACCATAATTCATTTCATGTGGGCGTACTCTTTAACAAGTTGTATTCTAGTACAAACTATTGGATAGATAAAACTAAAAGTATACCTACAACAACATTCGATGGTATTATATTTAAATATGTGGCAGAAAAAAATACACCAATGGGTGTTTGCGGGGGTGACGTTAAATTTGTGTATGATGACAACGGCAACATTGTTAGTTCATACTTTGAATCGGACTTAAACTCAGGTTATGCATTAGATTCAGACTATGTTAATACAAATAATAATAATCAACATCAGAAACTTGTTAGGATTACTTTTCCAATTTTATCTACTGTCGTTATTCTGTTGACTTATCCATTTCTTATTTTGATTTACCCGTTGTTTCGTAGCAGATATCGCCGCTTACATGGATTATGTATAGGATGTGGATACGACCTCAGGGGATCAACAGCTAACAAATGTTCTGAGTGTGGTAAGGTTACATAAGTACCTCATTAAAACAATTTTGTATTCTATCCCCCACTCTTGCCTCGCTAGTATGGAGCACCCGCACTCCAATTTTTTTCTTGGTGCCTTTGTGTCTTGGTGGTGAAGTCGTAAGTATTAGAAATTCAATGTGGGGTTGAGCGAATCATCCCAGGGTTGGTTGCGAACGGCCTCGGTGATTTTCTCAGCCATCTCTACGGCGGCGTATCCGTCGTCCACGCTCACGGCAGCGGCTGAACCGGTACGCACGGAGTCAAGAAACGATTCGATCTCCGCTTTAAGGGGTTCGATGTCATCCACCACCAACGGCTCGATCTTCATCATCGAGCCAAAATCCATATGTGCCATCTGCGACAGGTCTTCAAAATTGTTTTCCCTGGCCATCTTTATGAGGTCAAGATTATCCGCTAACTTCACCGCGATCCCGGTTTTTTTGTGATAGTCCATCGACAGATACGCGCTGGGACAAAACACGCGAATTCGACGTTCAGTTTTGAGTGCCAAACGAGAGGCTGTCATGTTGACCACGGCGTGATTACCGAAACGAATTCGTGCGTTGGCGACATCCTCACATTCACCAAGCAAGCTGACCCCCACCGCGTCGATGGTGTATTCCTTTCGGTTGACCAGATGCAACACGATGTCGATGTCATGGATCATCATGTCAAACACCACGCCGATGTCGGCGCTACGAAAAGTAAACGGGCTGACGCGCTGCGTTTCGATAAATTTGGGAGCGATGTTCATTTTAATGAGCGCCTGCACCACCGGGTTAAATCGCTCGGAGTGTCCGACCTGAACCAGGCCCTGATTTTTTCGCGAAACGTCCAGCAACTGCTTGGCGGTGGCGGTGTCGGGTGCGAGCGGTTTTTCCACCAACACGGAAACGCCGCGTTCGAGTAGAGGAATGGCTACCTCTGCATGATAAACGGTGGGAACCGCAACGGTGGCTGCGTCTATTTCGCTTTCGATATCGAGTACGCTGGAATATGCTTTGCTGTCGTAGTCGGTGGCGATTTTTCGGGCACGATCGATATCCTTATCGACGACGGCTACGAGTTCGCATTGTTTGAGTTGAGAGTAGATGCGGGCGTGATGGTTACCCATGCGACCTGCACCGATCACCGCGACGCGTAAACGATTTTTCATTTCCCGATTCCCCTGAGTTAACTTTTCTGTGTAAACGTAGCTGAGATGATTTTATCTTCGTCGAGAGTCACTCGTTGAGGATTGCTGTGGCCTGACAGATTATCGCCGTTCCATCCGGAGAAAATCCAACCGGGTTCGGCGGTGGCGGTGAGTTCATCGAAGCGCGCGATCGCTTCGGCCTCGCAGCCGACGTCGAAGAACTCGAGGTTTACCAGCAGACCGTCGCAATCGAAAATCCAGAGCGACCACATCAGTCGCTCATAGGCTCCCCCGCCAACCCTGGCCGTGCCCTTCGTCATCGTCTGGACCAGCGCTGCTTCTTCTTGCAGG
>CBDTZI010000167.1:0-7358 GCA_965364865.1 uncultured bacterium
ACTTCACGGCCACGACGCAGGGATCGACCGACGTGCGGCTGTATCGGGTCGGGCACGATGTATCAATCGAATCAGGCGGCAAAGATTTTCGTCAACCTGTTCAAAAAAGTGATCCCCGGCGGTGTTTCTCTCGACACGCAATTCATCATTCAGATGGTCATCGGTGCGATTTTGTGTTTCAGCGTGGCGCTGGTCATCATCGGCGGAATTAAACGTATCGGTCGGGTAGCCAGCCGATTAGTGCCGGCCATGTGCGCGATTTATACGCTCGGTGCGATCTACGTCATCATCGTCAATTTCGACGCGATCCCCGGCGTGTTTTCTTCGATTTTCAAGAGCGCGTTTTCACCTGCAGCTGGGTTGGGTGCGTTTTACGGTGTCGCGGTCAAGACAGCCGTGATTCAGGGCGTTCGACGTGCCTGTTTTTCCAACGAAGCGGGCATGGGTACCGCACCCATGGCACACGCCACCGCAAAAACCCAAGAGCCGATTCGCGAGGGCATCGTCGCAGCCGTCGGTCCGTTTATCGACACGTTAATTGTCTGCAGCATGACCGCCATTGTAATCCTCAGCACGAACTCGCATCAACGTGACGCGATCGCGACCATCGCGGCAGTCAACGAACCGCGTGCCGTTCAATCTGAAGATGGCGATTCCATCGAGTTGGATTTGAAGCTGATGGTGACGGATACTGCGTATGCGCTGGTGGGTGAATCATTGTTCGTACACGTTCCCGCACCAAACGAAGGCGGTGTCGCCGGTCAGATTCACATGAACATTTCAGCCGTCGATGAAAACGCCGGGAGTCCTGCCATCGATCGTGATGAGAAGATCATCGTCGTTGCCACCATTGTTTACGAAGACACGGGCGCCGGCGAAGAATCGTTGCAAACGGATCAACTTTTGCTTCATGCGGGAACGGATGTATACCTTCATCGAGCCGGTATTGAACTGACCGCTTATTCGTTTGATCAGGTGCTTTCGGGTTTCGGAACGTATTTCATTCCGGTGGCTGCTCTGCTGTTTGCGTTTTCCACGATGATAAGCTGGGGGTTTTATGGCGAGACCTGTGCGGAGTATCTTTTCGGTGAAAGGGCAGTGTTGCCGTTCAAAATTGCGTTTTCCGCTATGATTTTAGTGGGAACGTATTCGATGAAGCTGCAACCGGTCATCGATTGGGCAGATGGGATGTTAGGCCTTATGATGGTCCCCAACATGATTGGGACGCTGTTCCTGTCCGGTCATGTGGTTCGGGCGTCACGAGATTACTTCCGACGATTACGGGCTGGTGAGTTTGAGACGCATAAGCATCGCGATTGAAAAACGTGATCACGGTGATGAGGATTTTGTATTCGGGCTGTTACGATTCAGGCGGTCATTTGGATCAGGCGTTTATGTTTAGGGAGCGAGTATAGACATGGGTAAACCCAAAGAGCAGTGGGGTTCGCGACTCGGTGTGATTCTGGTGGTGGCGGGATCCGCGGTCGGGCTTGGAAATTTTTTACGCTTCCCCGGAGTCGCAGCAGCCAACGGAGGCGGCGCGTTTATGATTCCCTATTTTTGCGCGCTGATTTTTCTGGGTATTCCGATCTGCTGGGCGGAATGGATCATGGGCCGCTACGGCGGTCAAAAGGGTGCCAACTCTTATCCCGCGATTTTCGGCGTACTCGGTCGCCATACCGCTTGGCGTTACGTTGGCGTGATCGGGTTAATCATTCCCATCGCGGTCTATATGTACTATGTGTTGTTGGAGTCTTGGTGCCTGGGTTACGCCTGGGCATTTTTAACGGGTACCATCGATTTAGGGAACGATCCAACTCAATACGTTGAAAAAAGTGGTTCCTTTTTCAGTACTTTCACCGGCAGCTCTGCCGATGGCTCACTTTTTACCGACGGGATCAAACCCCTGGTCATTTTCTGGGGTATTACTTTTACGATCAACTTTTTATTAATTTACCGTGGCATCTCCAAGGGGATCGAGGCGTTTTGCGTCAAGGCGATGCCCATCATGGCTATCTGTGCGGTCGTCGTTTTGATCCGTGTGCTCACGCTCGGTACTCCCAATGAAGCTTTACCCGATCAAAACGTGATCAACGGTTTGGGATTTATGTGGAATCCCAAAGTTGCGGAAGGAGAGGCCTGGTATACCTGTTTGTTTAATGCTGAAACGTGGTTGGCGGCTGCGGGGCAGATTTTCTTTTCTCTTTCCGTGGGTTTTGGCATTATTGTCAACTACGCCAGTTATCTCAAGAAAGACGATGACGTCGTTTTGTCATCTTTAACAGCCGCTTCCACTAACGAGTTTTTTGAAGTCTGTCTTGGCGGCATGATTACACTGCCCGCGGCGTTTATTTTCCTCGGCTCGGTGGGCATGGTAGCTGCGACAGCCGGCGGAACGTTTGGTCTGGGCTTCAACACCCTTCCGGTGGTGTTTATGTATATGCCACTGGGTCGAGTGATCGGATTCCTCTGGTTCTTTATGTTATTCCTGGCTGCGGTCACGAGTTCGCTTTCCATGCTACAACCCGCGATTGCGTTTTTGGAAGAAGGGTTGAACATTGGTCGCAAAGCATCGGTTACGATTCTTGGAATGATCGCCGCGATGGGTTCCTCTTTTATCATCTATTACAGCGAGAGCGCCATGGCGTTGGATACGGTGGACTTCTGGGTGGGTACCGCTCTGATTTTTGTCCTGGCCATGATCGAAGTGGTTCTGTTCTCCTGGGTATTCGGCGTAGAAAATGGATATAAAGAGGGAATGCGCGGTGCCGATTTCCCGCTTCCCAAAGTATGGAAATTTATCATCAAATATATATCACCACCATATTTGATCGCGGTGTTCTATTTTTGGTGTAAAGATAATTTGCCGGGTAGAATTGAAACGTTGCAGGCAGAACCCGTCGCGATGAATTCTGTGTGGCTGATTGGTTTGATTCTGGCATTTCTACTGGTTCTCGTCGCGATCGCTTCTCGACGATGGAATAAACTTGATCAAGCGGCGACGAAAGCTTAAACAGGAGTTATATGATGACAATCGTCGGCTGGATATTTATGATTGGTTCGCTCGGCAGCGTTACGACTTTGCTTATCTTTTGTTACAGTCGTGTGTTGAGGTCTCCGTCAAAGAAGCAAAAAAACGATTAGCGGGGCATCGATACGCACAATGTAGAATCGCACGAGGGCGCACCATTTTTTCGGGTGTCTCTTGATATGTCAGATGCCTTGGCGATGTCGGGTGCCACTGGCGGCTTGCCCGCCAGTGTGTCGGTATTTTCGTAGCACCCTCATCGTTCGTACGCCCATAAAGAAGCGGCGCTACACTTAACCATACGTTATTCTAATCGCTTCCACTTTCGGTGGGGTAACCCAGCATCGACCAGCCCGGATGGATCACTTCGCCGTCTTTGCTTTTCTTTCCGTAAAATCCACCGAGCATGTTGGTAACTTTTTGATAGCCCGCTTTCTGCATGATGCCCTGGGCAATGCCCGATCGATGGCCCGAACGACAACCCACGATCAAATCTGCATCTTCACGGATCGTTCGCTGAACCGCTGACAGAAAATCATCGTTGAGCATCATCTTTTTCTGCGAATCTCGAATCATGACCGGAATGTTGATCGAACCGGGTACATGTCCCTCCGCAAATTCAACCTGCGTACGTACGTCCAGATAGGTGTACCCCTTGTATTGATCCAGCAACTCTTTGACTCTCTGCGCGGTGACATCACCGGGCAGGTCAGGAAGTAATTCTTTGCTTTTGCAGGTAAATAACGAGAAACCATCTTTGCGTTGACAACAGTTACACCCCTGAATAAAAATCACGATTAGAGAGAGGGTGACGATGATATTTCTTAATTGATGATGCTTCATGAGATTCTCCATATAGGATAGTTAGATCATTCATAGAATCAGTAATAACTCTGTAACGTCGCCCCGTGTGGTCTGTAACGTCGCCCCTCGTGGGCGGCGCAAAACAGGGAAAGTCGATCGTTAAAGTCCATCCGGAAATAGTGCTAGTGCCGTTTCCAAAAAGGTTGTGTCGCTATTCTTCCCCCCTTATTTCAAGGGGGGATTGAGGGGGGTAATCTGTTTTAACAGAAACCTCCCCCAGCCCCTCCTTAGTAAGGAGGGGAGCGAAAATGTCGCATTTCCTTTTTGGATATGGCACTAGTTGTCTATCAACTCCGCCACTGTTTTTTCTAAAAGCGCTCGACCGCCGAATTCCATTCCCAACGCGCGAAGTTTCGACGTATCGATCTGATGTTTCGGACCCTTGTTTAATGTTTGAATTTCGCTGCTGCTTCCGCTGATCTGTTTGGCGATGGTAGCGACCTCTTCATCGGCGATGTATCGCTCGTAACAGTTAAAAGCCTGGCCGGTGACAGCCTTCGCCGCCGCATTGAGCAGCACGCCCACGGCTTTGGCCACGTCCGACGCGTGAACTTCCTTCCCGCCTTTTGCGCTGGCGATGGGATCACCGCGTTTCACGGATTGAACAAGATTGTAAAATTTACTATTTTCGATCGGTCGGTTGAGGCCATAGATGCCGGTGGGGCGTAGTGAACAGATTTCATATCCATCGCCGAGGCCGTAACTATGTATAAATTTTTCGATCGCCGCTTTGTGCGCTCCGTAATGCGAGGTGGGCCAGAGTGGATGCGCTTCGTCGAGTTTTCGATCCTCGAGTATCTGTTCATGTACCGCACAGGTCGAGATGAAAACAAATCGCTTCACTTTCGCAGCCCGGGCCTCTTCAATCAAGCGAATCGTACCCAGCACGTTTTGTTCGACGAACTTAGGCATGTCACCTTCCGCACCGCGAAAACCCTTGCCCGGTCGATACAACGCTGCGTGAACCACGGCGTCGCATCCATTCACCAGTTCATACATGGATTCAACATTGGTGAACTCACCTTTCACCCACTCGATACGGTCTTCCACGTCTTCAAATCCGTCGCGGTGAGAAGCGGGGCGATACCAGCATCGGCATTGATGACCTTCTTGAACCATCTGTCGCACGATGTATCGACCCAGGAATCCGGTTCCACCGGTGATTGCAATCCGCACTGCGTAACTCCTTTTGTATTGAAAAAAACCTGATATACTCTTGTTTGGAGTATTGATGATACTGTAAAGGGGCGGTGTTGTCCGCGCCGAATATCATAGAGGACCGGGCACATCATGGCTGGGGTCCGCCGGGGAATATGTTACAAAACCAACAAAGTTTATTACGCGGCTGTACTCGACTCAGTTGTTTAGCTGTTGTCTGCGCTGCATTGCTGGCGTTGTTCGGTTGTGGATCGAGTGCAGGATCGTTTTTCAGTTCGGATTCCGATCAAGACGGCTTGTCTGATCAGACGGAGCGTCTGCTCGGTACGGATCCGGATAACGCCGATTCCGATTTCGACGGCGTGCTCGACGGTGATGAGTTGCAAGTTGGCACTTCTCCGTTGGCGTTTGACAGCGATGGAGACGGAATTTCGGACGGCGATGATAACACCATTGACGTACCCTCGCGTCGATTCGGATCGATCAGCAGCGGCAATGACGTTGAACCCAACGACCATTTCAACCAGGCGGTCGTGCTGGCCAATAACGGCTCAAACAATTTAACCCTGCAGGGGCGGATTGACCGCGAAGGCGATGTGGATGTTTTTGATTTGGGCCCGCTTCATGTGGGCGATTTATTACGCGTGGATTTCATTCGACAGGACCAACAGTTTCGCGCGAGTGTCGCGGCCTTTGACAAGAACGGTTATCTTTTTCATACAGGATTAGACCCGTTTTCTGGAAGCGGACCGGACCTGAATGGGCTGTTGTTTGAAACCGTTCGTCACGATTCGCAACGATATTATCTCGGTGTGACGCACCCCGGTGATGATGTTACGCTGGGCGCTTATCAATTAAACGTAATCATTCAGCGTAACACTCAATCGCCAACTTTGAAACCACAAATTGTATTGCTTGATTTTGACGGAGGCGTGTTGGATCGACCGCTTCTGGGTGTCAGAGCGGTCAATACATTTGATGCAGGCAACATCTCACCCGAATATCAGGGTGATACCGATCTGATCAAACAGGCGATTATTCGCATCGTAAAAGAAAAATTCAGCGGTTATCAGGTGGACATTTATTCCTCGGACGATCCGCCGACGGCAGATCATTTTACGACGCTATTGTTTGGCTCGTTCAGTGAGCACGCGTTGGGTGCGTCCGAGTCGGTTGATGTATACAACGCGGACTGTTGCGACGACGGCGTGGTCTTTACAGAGTCGTTTACGCCCTCGATTTTTGGCTTCACTCCGCGCGTGAGTTCGTTGGGTAAAGCCATCGCCCAGGTCGCCGCCCACGAAATCGGTCACCTGCTGGGTTTGCATCATGTCAACGATGTGGACGCCTTGATGGACGAATCTTCACCGGCTTCCTATTTACTGTTCGACCAGCATTTTTCCGTCTCACCTTTATCCGACAGCGTATTTTCGATCGGTTGGCAGGACGCACCGGCTATGCTGGATGAAACCGTGGGAAGTCGGTAACCTTTGAAAGAAATAACATCGGGTGGCATGGGTCCGCCAAAGGTGGACCCGTGTTTATGTTGTACCATGAACCCATATTGTTATGCAAAAAACGGGTGCCACTGGCGGCTTGTCTGCCAGTGTTTGCTTATGACTAGCGAGAGAATGTAATGACTTCCAACGTACATGCACCAAAACTTGACGCCGGATTAGCCTGGCTCAACACCGATCGACCCCTACACTTCGACGGAGAACTCAAGGGTCAGGTTGTGATTCTGGATTTCTGGACCTACTGCTGCATTAACTGCATGCACATTCTCCCTGACCTTGCCTGGTTGGAGGAAAAATACAATAACGATCCGGTCACTTTTATCGGTGTGCATAGCGCAAAGTTTGCCAACGAAGCCTCGCGCGAAACCATTCGCTCCGCGATCCTCCGTTATGAAATCAAGCATCCGGTTGTGGTCGATGACAACATGAAAATCTGGCGCAGTTACGCCGTGCGATCCTGGCCCACGGTGGTGGTTATCGATCCCAACGGATATGTCGTGGGAGTCGCAGCTGGCGAAGGGAACCGCGAAGAAATCGATCAGGCCATCACCCAATGTTTAGAACAGGGTAAAACTGACGGATCATTGGCTGGCGGACCCTTAACGCTGAAGCGCGAAGCTCACGTTCCCGCTACGAGCGGTCTGGCCTTCCCTGGTAAAGTGTTAGCCGACGACGAGACGGGACGGATCTACATCGCCGATTCGAATCACAATCGCATCATCATCGCTGAGCTTCCCGACGCGAACGGGAACTCGAAAGTGATAAGGGTCATCGGTTGCGGTCAGGTTGGC